>JANXWQ010000227.1 GCA_025351065.1 Chthoniobacter sp.
CGACGCGAAGCAAAGGAAGGCCAGGGCGAGCAATGAACAGCGAACGTCAAAAATCGACCGCTGAAATGCAGGCCTTCGACATTCGGCGTTCGATGTTTGATGTTCGATGTTCAAATCTCCCCCGTTCACGGTTTCTCGATCGCGTTAAAATAACCCTCGAGCGCCTCGCGAAATTCGTCCGGCACGCGCTGCAACTCCTTGCCGCTCGTCTTCTGCGTCGCCCGCGCATCCGCCACCCCGCCCGACCGCGAGCCGGCGATGCGCACATTCGCGCGGTCGGTGTCGCCGCCCATCGGGTTTGCGCCCGGCGCTTTCCCGCCTTTGCCAAAGCCCATCATCTGCATCATGCCCGCCATTTTTCCCCCGCCCTTCCCCCCCCCGTCGCCGTCGCCTTGCAACAAAAAGTCGATCAGATTGATCACGTCGATTTCAGCATCCTGCGCGGGCTTCCCGGTGTCCGGTTTCTTTAACTGCGACTGCGCGTCCGTCATCGCGTCACGGATCGACTCGAACGGTTCCACCAACGGCATCTCGCCGTTCGCGATCTTGTCCATATTTTTGATGAAATCCTCTTTGGACGGCAACTCGTCGCTGTTTTCCCCCGCGAGCTTTTCCACCGCCTTGATCAAGTCCCGCTGGCCCAGCGACAGGTCGCGCGCGTGATCCTCGTGCTCGGCTTTTTCCTTTTTCCCCGCCTCCACCGCCACCGTGCGCTGCCGCAAACTCTCCTCGGCCTGCCGGATGCGGAATAACTCCATCATCATCTTCATCTGCTTTTCCGAGGGCGAGCCTTCCGACTTCGAGTCGTTTTTCGTCGTCAGCCGGTCCGCCCACTCGGTGTATTTCCGCGCCCAATCCCGCGCGCCGTGCATCACCTGCACGGCGACGTTATCCTGAATCAGCTTGGTCAACTTCGCCAACCCCTCGTCGGTTTTCGCCTCGTCCATTTCCTTCGCGACACTGCCGTAACGCTCCAGCTTGGTGCGATCGAAAAATCGCGAAATCTCGCCTTCAATCGCCCCGGATTCTTTGCGGCTGACTTCCTGATTTCCCGCCAGCATTCCGACCGTCGCTTTCAGCCGGGCGGGCAGATCGTTCGCGCGCATCCCGACCGTCTCCGGCAAAATCCGCTCGAAAGTCGTCGAGATGTTTTGCTCCGAACTCGCGACTTTGCGCAGCCGCATCGCGAAGTTTTGCGTCATCAACTTGTCCATCCCCTGCTCGCCCTCTTTCTGCATTTCGCGCAGTTTTTTTAGAACCTCCTGCTCCTTCTTGATTGCTTCGTCGAGCTTTGGCGCGCGCTCGCTTTTGCTTTGCTGCGACGCGGTCAATTGCTGCGATGCCTGCTGCATTTCGCCCTGCGCAACGTCCTGCATATTTTTCAAATTCTCCGCCCATTCCTGCAACGTCTTTTCCGACAACTCCGGATTGCGCAACGCCTCGCGCAGCGTCTCCGCGCCTTGCTTGGCGAGCTTTTCCAATTGCGTCGCGAGATCTTTTTGGTCGCCCGATTGCTCCTGCAATTTCTGCGTCGATTTATCGTTCGCCAGTTTGTCCGGTTTTTGTTCGCGCGTGTCCTGAGCCGCCTGCAGCAGCGCCTCCTGCTTGCGCGTGATGTCTTCCAACTGCGCGAGCAACTTCTCGAACTGCTCCTGAATCAACTTCGCATGCGCCTCACGGCTGAGGACGTAAATATGGTAAAGGCTCGACTCGCTCGCGGGACGGCTGGGGAAAAAGTCGAGCGCCGTCGCGCGCAGCGTGACCTCGGTATCGCCGGGAATTTTCAGCAGCTTCGGACAGAAATCGAAATCGCTTCCCAGGGCTTTCGCTTTTGGTTCGCCCTCTTTTACCCTGCGCTCCTCCACGCGTGGTTCCGCCTTTTGCGTCGGATCGCGCGACGCCACGCTCCAGCGCAGCCCGAGATTTTTCACGCCAAAATCGTCCTGCGTCTCGATCTGAAAATGCAGCACTTCGTCCTCCAAAATGGCCACGGCGCCGGCGAGTCCGCGCACTTCGACCTGCGGCGGCCGGTCTTCGCTCCAGCGGATTTTCAACGTCTGCGGAACCTTTGCGTCGAGACCGAATTCATCCCGCCAGCGAAAGGCAACCTGCGCGATATTTTCCAGTTCAAGCGAACCGCTGAAAAATGAATCCTGCTTCGCCTCGAGGTTAATCCGGTTCTTCGTTTCCAACGTCGCGTTTGCCAACGTGCGATTGATTTTTCCCTCAAACGACACGCGGCTGCCCTTCAACAAAGTCAGCATCCCCGACGAAATTTTTTCATCCGTCTTCGGATATTGCAAATAGGCGGGAAGCTCGACGTGCGCGACCAGTTGCTTCAGTTCCGGGCGGTACGTCGGCACGATCTCGATGCGCTTTGAGACATCGCCGATGCGGATTTTCAAGAAGCCCGGCTGCGTCTGCCCGGGAATGCGGAAGAGCGCGTGGTTGCCGCTGACCGCCGCCTTGATCGGCTGTTGATTTTCAAATTGGCCGCTCGCGTGCGTCGGTCGCCAAAACGATTGCTGCTCGATCAAACACGGCACCTCGAACGGCTCGCCGTGCGCCACCACCATCCGGTCCGGCAGCGCGGCGAGGCTGACAAAAGTGTACCGCTCGACGTGTCCCGCCGGATTCAGCCAGCGCACGAGCGCGTTCCAACTCGCCTGCGGCGCGATGACGCACGGCGGCGCGATGAGTGCGCCGAGAAGGACCAGCGTCCAGAAAAAGTTTTTCGGCTTTTTTGTCTCCACCGATTGCCGGAAGTCGATCTTCGCCGCTTCGTTTGCGACCTGCTCGATCGCCGCCGCGCATAGCGCCGCCGAGACATTTGACGGCCGCTTTTTCTCGTCCGCGAGTTCGACGATGCCGAGCAACCGGTCGCCTAGCCGCCGGTAGCGCCGCTGCACGATGTTGGCCATCTGCTCGAAAGTCCGCGCTCCCCAAATCCAGCGGCTCCCGTAAAACCACGCGAAGTAAAAAAACGCGACGACACCCAGCGCCGTGAAAATCAGACGCAACCATCCCGGCGTGTCCCACAGCCGATCTGACAAAAACTGCAGCGCATACGACGCCGCCAGTGCGATGATTCCACCGCACACGGCGATCACGACATCGAGCCGCCAGATGCGCCGCTCCAGCTCCTGAAACTGGCGGCGCAACGCTTCGGGAAGTGGAAGGGTGTTGGCAGGAGTCATCGGAATTTTCAGATCATACCGGCGAGCTTGCGCCCCGTCCAATACAGCGCGAGCAGGCCGAGCACGCTCGCTCCCGTCCACCACTCACTCCAAAGCCGCAGCCGTTTTTCGACGGGTTTGGGTTCGGGCAACAGCGCGATTTTTTTCACGATCGCTTCGAGATCGGCGACGCCTCCGCTCGCGCCGTTCGTGATGTCGGCGATCTCACGCAACGCGCCGAAATTCGCGGGCTGTCCGATTTTTTCCCGCGTCGGCTGCGCGACGAAAAGTTCCGTCTCCAGCGACTGGCCGCCGCCTTCATTCGTCACGCCGAGTTTATACTTTCCACCCGCACGCGCCACGAACTCGCCGCGGAAAACGCCCCATCCGCCCGGCACGGACGCAAGCTCCACCCGCTCTGTCCCGCCATTGGGCGCGCGGATTTTTGCGGCGACGTTTCCGCGTTCCACCGGGAAGCCGCTCGCGTCCAGCACGGTGGCGAGCAGCAGCACCGTGTCGCCAGTGCGCGGATCTTCCGGGCTGAAACTCACACGGATGCGCTCGCCCGCCGCGAGGTGCCGCTGATGCGCCATCCAGCGCACCACCTGTCCCCAAAAACGGTAGTGGTATTTGTCCTCGACACCTCGTCGCCAGCGCCACGCGCCGTCGGTGCCCATGAACAGCACTTTGCCGTTGCCGTGCGGTCGCGTGACGAGCACGGGCACGCGACCAAAGGCGTTGCGCAGCGACGAATGCACCGCGAGCACTTCGGAGCCGGGCCGATTCTTTTTCACCGCCGCTGACCAGTAAAAACCAGGCAGGTTTTTCCAGATGCCAGCGTTGGTGGTTTCGTCCGCGGCGAGCATCGTGAGCAGATGGCCTTTTCCTTCGCTGGTCAAAAGGAGATGCGACTCGTTGGGCAGCCCGTCGCCCTGGGCTTTCGCTTCATCGAACTCGACGGGAAGCAAGTCGCCAAGCGGGCTGCCGGCCAGCGACAGTTCGCGTCCGCGCGCGCCCGGCAAGAACACCAAGCCGCTTCCCTGCTGCTCGACGAGACCTTTGATCAACTCCAAATCCTCCGTCTTCAACTCACCCTCGCCGACCCCGACATCGCCGATGAAAACCACGTCAAATTTCGAGATCGCCTCTTTCGTCGCGGGAAAAGTTTGGATGTAATCGCGTCCTTCGCCGGGCTTGATTCCTGGGTGCAGCAGGAGTGTCTGCACGCTCACACCGGGATCCCGCTGGAGGGCATTTCGGAGGTATCGATATTCCCAGCGCGGCGCGGAATCGACGACCAGCACGTTGAGCGTTTCGTTGCGGATCGCGATGCGAAAAGTCTGCTCGTTGTTGTCGGCCAGCGCCTCGTCTTTCTCCACGGGCAACTTCATCGTCAGCGTGTAATCGCCCGGCTCATTCGGCGCCCACGAAAGCGAATCCTGAATCTGCGAGAACGCGGGAATGGTGACAGCTTTCGTCGCACCGGGGCCGTGCGGCGATTCGAGTTTGACCGTCGTCGTCACGTCGCGCGGGAGCCGGCTTTGGATCTTGAAGGGAATCGAAATCTGCTCGCCGGGCAGTCCGTAAGCCGGCGTCGTGACGTGTTGCAATTCGAGATCGGGCAACGGCCGGTCACTGCCGACGGCGACCGTGTACGTGGGCACGTTGCGCGCACGGAGTTTCGTCGCGGCGCTCGCGGGCGACTTGCCGATGTTCCAATCGCCATCGGTCAGCACCAGCACCGCTTTCAAATTGCCGCCCCGCTGCGCCACTTGATCGAGCGCGGCGTCGAGGTCGGTGCCTTCCTCGCCGCGCGCCGTTTCGTTTTCAGCCGCGGCTTTGGAAAAATCTTCGACGGTGACGCGGCCTTTGGCTTCGAGCGGCGACCAGAATTTCGCGGCGCGTTTCTGTTCGAGCCACTCGGTGCGGGTCGCCACTTTCCCCTCACCCAGCGGAATGTCGCGCGTCGTCATGCTGCGCGAAGCGTCGAACAAAACGGCGACGTGTGGCGGATCGGTTTGGCGAATCTCGTGGACGATTTCCGGTTTCAACAGGGCCACGCAGATCGCGGCGATCACGATCAGCCGCAAAAATTCGAGCGCGAACGTGAGCTTTCCGCCGCCGCGTCGCCGCCATTGCAAAAACGAAAGCACCGCCGCCGCGAGCCAGAGCGCGGAAGCGAGGGCGATGAGCAACGGTGAGGAAGCAAACGACCAGCGCGTCATGCCGCGCGCTCCATTTTTTCGAGCGCCGTTTCACTCCGAATGGCACCCGCGATTTTTCCGGCCTCAATCTTTTGGAACGGCAGCGTCAGCACGCTTTCGACGAGCAACACGAGTAGCATCGTCAGCAGCAAGCCGCGCCAAATCTCACCTTGCAGCGCGGCGGGCGCGCTCCGCTTTTCTTCGAGCAACTGCACGGCGAGCGGCTCGAACAGTTGCTTCGCAGCGTTCGCCTCGATGGCGTCGCCGATGTCTTCGGCGGCGGGACGATTCACCGCCAGGAGCTTGGCGCCGTTGCGATAAACGCCCGCGTCGAACCGGATGTCTTTCGGTTTCTCCCCGTCAACGCTGCGCCACGCCGCCGGATTTTCCATCGCCACCGCATCGCCCGTGGTGATCGACGTCGCCGCTCCAAACCGTGCGCTGCCGCGTTGCAAAAGCCGCTGCAACATCGGCACGAGCACGCGCCCGTCGCTCAGGCTCGACCACTCGGCCTCCGGCAGCGTCGCGCAAAAAAACACCTGGCCTTTGCCGAGCCCGCGATGGGTGAGAAACGGCTGCGCATCGGCGAACGAAGCCCACGCGTTTTTTTCGCCGACGATTTGCTGGCGGCGCGAGACGGTCAGTTCCGGCACGGGCAGACTCAAGCCTTCGTCGGATTTGGCGAGCGGCCCGTCCTGTTCGTCCCACTGCGCGATGCGAAACGGCGTGCCCGCCGTCGCGTTCTCGACCGCCCCGAAAGCCGCACCGGCAAAGGATTGCGAGTCGGTTTGGCCGTTGGGAAAAAAAACGAGCACGCCGCCTTGATCGACAAAACTTTGCAATTTCGCCACCAGTTCCGGTTCGCGGGGAAGCGGCGACTGCCACGCGACGAGTGCGAACTTTCCCCAGTCGGTGGTTGACGGTTCGGTGACAATTTCACAAACGCTGCCGAGCTTCGGCGAAGGCGCGAGCGCGGCTTGCAGGATGCGCCGGCCCGGACTTTCAGGCGCGACCAGCGCGGCGCGGAGCGAGGTCTTCGGGCCGTAAACAAAATACGCGGAGTTGTCGCGCGCGTTCGAGTCGGCAGGCAGCTCGACTTTGCCCCAGCCGGTTTCCGCCTGCGATTGGAGCGGGAGCGCGTGGTTGAGCCGCGCCGACTGTCCGTCGAGTTGAGCGTCGAGATTCGAGCGCACGCCGTTGAACGTGACCGCGAGCGGAAGCGTCGCCGCTTTCGTTTCGTCGCGCTGCAAATCGATGACGACTTTCAAGGAAGATTGCACGGCGCGGTCGCGACGAATCACGTCGGAGATGGCGACCGAGGTATTTCCGGTCGCGCGCTGATTGAGGGCGAGCAGCCGCACGCGCACGCCCTGCGGCACGGCGGCAAGTCGCGCCGTGAGCGCGGGCCAGCGGTCGTTGTCGGGCTGCCAGTTGGAGCGCTGGAGATCGGAGGCAATCCAGATTTCAGTCAAGCCGGTTTTGTTTTGCGAAAGCCAGTCCGCGGCGCTCTGCAACATCGCCGGCAAATCCGCGCCGGTGTCGGTCGGAGTCGTCGCCGCGATTTCGGCGAGCGCCGGAATGCTGGCGATTTCCTGCGGCTGACGGAGCGCATTTTCGATGAGCACAAACCGGCTCGACTCCGCAAAATCGCGCGCCGCTCCCGCGATCAATTTCAGCGCCTGCTCGCGTTTCGTCGTCTGCGTCGCCGCGTCTTTCGCCTCCATGCTCGCCGAGCGGTCGAGCAGGATGACCACCGTCTCCGGCACGCCACCCGCCGCCGCGCCGATCCAGCCCCCAGTGAGCGGCCGCGCCATCGCCCAGATGAGGAAAAGAATGACGAGCATCCGCGCGGCGAGCAGCAGGTACTGGCGGATCTTCGCGCGGCGCGTGGCAGCGCGGTTCGCTTTCAGCAAAAAGATCATCGCCGCCCAATGGACGGTTTTGTAGCGCAGCCGGTTGAGCAGATGGATGATGAGCGGCAGCAAAACCGCCGGCAACGCCCAGAGCAGCCATGGCTGGAGGTAGGCCATTAGCAGTGTAGCAACTCGGTGGTGGGACAGGCTTCCAGCCTGTCGGAGTGGAACAGGCTTCCCAGCCTGGCCGAATGCAAACAAATGACTCCCACTCCTTCCGGCAGGCAAGGATGCCCGCTGCACCACGACAGGCTGGAAGCCTGTCCCACCACAGCGCAGCCTGCTGCGTTCATCGCCCGCCTTTCCGTGAAGCGCGGATGCGCTGGAGCATGAAATTGGTCAACACGCCCTCGAACGCCTGATCGAGGTAGGTGAAATGGTAGTCCACGCGGAACTGCTGGCAGCCGTGCCGGAGCGCGGTGAGATACTCGCGCAGCGCCTCGCCATACGCCTCGCGCACGACGGCGGGATCGGTGATGAGATCGGCCCCGCTTTCCATGTCCACAAAACGCACGGGGCGGGTGAAATCGAAGTCGTATTCCTGGCGGTCGAGGAGGTGGAAGATGGCGATGTCGTGCTTGTAAAAGTGGAGGTGCTTGAGGGCGTCGAGCAGCGGCGGCACGTCGGTGAAAAGGTCGCTGACAATGACCACGAGCGCTCGCGAACGGATGCGTTCGGCGAAGTCATGCAGCGTCTGGACGATGTTCGATTCGCCCGCGGGCTGCGTGTTCGCGAGCATGCGGTAGAGGGCGCGCAAATGCGTGGGCGTGCGGCGCGGCGGGAGGTCGTGCGCTTTGTCGGCGAAACAGGTCAGCCCGACGGCGTCGCCCTGATGCACGAGCAAATGCGCGAGCGTGCCGGCGAGCCGGCGGGCGTAGTCGAAGCGCGTGCCGCCCTCGGGCGTGCTGGTGAATTTCATCGACGCTGAGGTGTCCACGACGAGGTAGCAGCGCAGGTTCGTGTCGGCCTCAAACTCGCGGATGAAAAACTTGTCCGTGCGGCCAAAGACCCGCCAGTCGAGGTGCTTGATGTCGTCGCCCGGGGCGTATTTGCGGTACTCCGCAAACTCCACCGAAGCCCCGCGCGTGGCCGAGCGATGCTGGCCGGTGACGCTGCCGAGCATCGGGTGCCGCACATTGAGCATCAGCCGCGAAAGGCGGGCGATCGCGCCCTGGTCGAGAAAATCGGTGTCGTGCTGAGCCATGCGACGGATCCGTTTTACCGCAGAAGCGCTGCGCGGGTAGGGATGGCACTCCGTGCCGTCCGGGGCGAGCGCAGCGTGGCGGCGGGTGAGATGTGGGCAGCATCCGCAGCGCCCACCACCTCGCTCCGCTCGCCCGGCGGACGGCACGGAGTGCCGTCCCTACCCGGCTTCGCCGATTCGTCTCTGCGTTTCATTCGCAAATTATTCCGCCGTCTCCTTAATCATCCGCCGGATGATCTCGATGCTCCCCACGCCTTCGCTCTCCGCGTGGAAGTTCACCAGGATGCGATGCGCCAGCACCGGCTCGGCGACCGCGAGCACGTCTTCGAGCCGCACGAGATAGCTGCCTTGCAAAACGGCGCGCGCCTTTGCCCCGAGGACGAGATACTGCACGGCGCGCGGCCCCGGCCCCCACATGACCCACTTCTTCACCCACTCCGGCGACTCGTCGCCGACCGGGCGGCATTTGCGTACCAGCTTCACGATGAAGTCATAGACGTGATCCGGCACCGGCACACGGCGCACGACATCCTGGAAACGCAGGATGTCCGGCGCGTGCAAAATCTTGTCGAGCACCGGCGGCGCACCGCCCGTCGTGGTCTTCGCGATTTGCAATTCCTCCGCGGCGCTCGGGTAGCCGACATTGATGAGAAACATGAAGCGGTCGAGCTGCGCCTCGGGCAGCGGGTAGGTTCCTTCCTGCTCGATCGGATTCTGCGTCGCGAGGACGAAGAACGGCTTCTCCAGCGTGAAGCTGTGCTTGCCCGCGTTCACCTTCTGCTCCTGCATCGCTTGCAAAAGCGCCGCCTGCGTCTTCGGCGGCGTGCGGTTGATTTCGTCGGCGAGCACGATGTTCGCGAAGATCGGCCCTTTCACAAACTCGAACGCCCGCCGTCCCGGCGTGTCCGTCTCCTGCAAAATCTCCGTGCCCGTGATGTCGCTCGGCATCAGGTCCGGCGTGAACTGCACGCGGTTAAAATTCAGCGACATCAAATCTGCGAGCGAATGCACGAGCAGCGTTTTCGCCAGCCCCGGCACGCCCATGAGCAGCGCGTGGCCGCGGGCGAAAATGCAGGTCAGCATCAGCTCGATTACGGCTTTCTGGCCGACGATGACTTTGCCGAGTTCCGCAGCGATTTTGCCGTTCAATTCGCGGAGTTGGTCGATGGCGATGACGTCCGCTTCCTGCACGGCTGGGGTGTTCTGGGTTTGCATAAATGGGGTCGCGTCCGGCGTTTTGATGAGGGCAGTTTGGGTGGGAACGCGCGGTCGGGCGCAGATGACAGACGAACTCTGCGGAATGTTCACGGCAAAAGCGCGGAATTCTTAGCGCGCCCGCGCCCGCGGTTTTTCGCAGTCGAAATAATCCGTTTGGCAAGCCGCGTTCGTTGGCTATCCTACGCGGCCCTGAAAATGGTGGCCGTAGCTCAATGGTAGAGTCCCAGATTGTGATTCTGGTTGTTGCGGGTTCGAGTCCCGTCGGTCACCCCATTTTCCCGCGCCCGGCATCACAGCGCGCTTTTCTCCGCCGGAGAAAGCGGGCGCTCGTCGGGGAAAACCACCTTCACCCGCAGGTCGCGCGCGTCGCTGAATTTCTCCGCGAGCCATTTCTCCACAAACTCCGCGAGCCGCTGCCGCCCGGCCTCGCGCACCAGCCCGGCGTTCTTCGCCACGCGCTCGCGGAGCGCGGCGGTGAGCGTGTCCTTCAGCCGGTCGCGCACCGCGCCGTCATTGCGCCAGACGCTGCCTTCGAGCGTGTAGAATTGCAGCGCTGAAACGTCGAGCGCCGGCGGATTTGCCGCGATCGGCGGCGCGAAAACCGTGAGCACCGAGCCCTCCCGCGCGAACTCCCACGCGCCCGCGAAATCCACGTAGTAGCTGTACTCCACCGGCGCGCGCGCCTCCACCACCACCTTCGGCAGCGGGATCAGCCCCCATGCCGTGCTGCCCGCTTCCGCGCGCTTGAAAGTCTCGTCCTCGCGCAGTGTCGCAAACTGAAACCGGCTCGTCCCCGCCAGCTCCGCCGCGTGGCTCGTGAACTCCTGCCGCACCGTCTTCTCATTGAAAGCCCGTGCGACCTTCGCCGCCTCGCCGCCCAGCGTTTTCAACAGCGCCGTGCCCTTGTCCAAAGCCGCGCCCGGCATATCTCGCACCATCCGCAGTGCGAGCAGCCCGCCGCCGCTCAGCACGCCCGCCACGGCGATGATCGTCACCGCCTTGGGCCAGGAACTTTTGTTCGGGAAAGGCGTGGCGTCGGGCATCTTGGTCAGACCACTGGGCTGGCTGGCGGTTCTTAGGGCGTCGCGCTGTGAAAGCTGGCGCGCTGCTGCGCTTCGAGGGCGAGGCGGGAGGCGCGGAGGCTTTGGGCGCTGGTGAGTTCGGCGGGTGCGCCGCGGAGTTCGCGGAGAAAATCGTCGAGGTAGCCGCGCGCGCGGTTCTCCATGACGGGTCGGTTTTCCACCTCCTCGCTGGCGTCGGTGATGACGGTGACGTGTGCGCTTTGCAAATGCGTCTCCGCGAAGCCGCTCGTGCCGTGGATGCCGACGCGCCAGTAGTGCGGCAGGCGGTAGCCGAGCCGGTCGGGCGCGAGGTAGGAAAAATCCGCGAGCACGCCCGCGCCGTTGTCGAGCGTGGCCATGAGCTGCGCGCAGTCGTGGAAGTGCGGATAGGCGCGCGCCTTCGCATTCCAACTGCGCGCGGCATCAAGCCCGCGCCAGCCGAGGCCGGTGAACCACGGCAGGAAATCGAAAGCGTGGATGCCGATGTCATTCAGCGTGCCGCCGTGCTGGCCGGGCTCGAAATACCACGCGGGCCGCGTGCCCGGCAGCAGCGGATGCTGGCCGTCGATGCGCACGGTGCAGACGTCGCCGAGCGCGCCGCTGCGGACGATTTCGCGCAGGGTGCGAAAGGCTGCGCTGTCGCGACAGTCGAGTTGCAGGCCGACGAGCAAACCGCGCTCCGCGGCGAGGCGCTCGATGGCGGTCTGCTCGGCGAGCGTGGTGCAGAGCGGCTTGTCGCTCAGCACATGGCGGCCCGCGCTTAGCGCGGCGATGGCGAGCGCGCCGCGCCGCCCGTAGCAATCGCCGATGGCGATGACCTCGCACTCGACCTCGCGCAGCATCGTGGCGAAATCCGTGTGCGTGACAGCGACGCTCAGGCCCGCGCGTGCAGTGGCGTCTTCCTCGCAGCACGCGACCACTTCGGCATCCGCGCGCTCACTCACTCCGGCCAGCAGATCCATGATGTGCGCGTGCCGGAAACCGGCGAAGGCGAAGCGCGTCTTCATGCGGGGAGCAGCGATGCAGCAGCATCGTCGAGGTAGAGCACGGCGCGCGGATGGGTGCGCAAAACGGATGCGGGGCAGCTCGTGGCGATGGGGCCGAGCATCGCATCGCGCACCGCTTGCGCCTTTCGCCCGCCCGGCACGACTCCGAAGATTTCGCGCGCACTCAGCAGTGCGGGAATCGTGAGCGTGAGGGCGTGCGTGGGCACGTCGTCGAGCGCGGGGAAGCAGCCGTCATGCACCTGCTGCCGCCGGCACGCCTCGTCGAGCGCGACCAGTTTCACGAGCGCCGGATCGGCGAAGTCGGCGACGGGCGGATCGTTGAAAGCGAGGTGCCCGTTTTCGCCGATGCCGAGGCAGACGAGATCGAGCGGACGCGCGGCGAGCAGCGCGGCGTACCGCACGGCTTCGCTGGTTGCGTCCGCTTCCGCACGGATGAGATGCACGGCGCGCG
This sequence comes from Chthoniobacter sp., assembly GCA_025351065.1. Taxonomy (GTDB): domain Bacteria; phylum Verrucomicrobiota; class Verrucomicrobiia; order Chthoniobacterales; family Chthoniobacteraceae; genus Chthoniobacter. The sequence continues at coordinate 12,235 of JANXWQ010000227.1, forward strand.
GCGCGATGTGCATGAGCAGATGCCCGCGCAGATAATTGCGGAAGCTCGCCGGATGGCCCTCGGGCAGGTCCGCGTATTCGTCCATATGAAAGACCGTGACCTTTGCCCAATCGACCGGCTGCGCGAGCAGCGCGGCGAGAAATTCATCCTGCGACGGCGCGCACGCGAACACGACGCGCGCCGCGCCGAGTGCGGCGATGGCAGCGGCCACACCGCGCGCCGCCGCCACGCCGAGCGCGGCGCGGTCGGCATGCTGGTGGACTGCGAGCGAATCGAATCGGCGGGTTTTCATGCGAGCGGTGGCAGAGCAATGCCAAACAACGCGGCGGCGCGCGTCGAGAACATCGTGCGCGCCTCGTCGGTGGAAATGCCGAGCCACTCCGCGGCGTTCGCGACGCCGCGCTCCGGCGTGAGCGCCGAGCCCGCGAGATGCGCGCAACCGGGCGCGCGCACCGCGCCATCGCGCGATTCCACCTCGGCCGCGCCGAGCGTGTAGCGGCCCGGCGGGGCGGCGGCAGCGGCCATCGCGTCGGTGGTGAGGATGACTTTGCCCGGCGGTTTCGCGCGGAAAAAATTGCGCAGCGCAAAGGGCGGCAAATGCACGCCGTCGGGGATGAGGCAGGCGGTCAGTTCGTCGCGCGCGAGGAGCCGTTGCACGATGTTGTCGTGGCGCGGGAGCGTCTGCGGGACACCGTTGCCGAGATGCGTGCAAAGGCTCGCGCCCGCACGAATGGCGGTGTCAATTTGCGCCTCCGAAGCATCGGTGTGCCCGAGCGCAACGACCACCCCGCGCCGCACCACGTCCGCGATGAATTCCGCGCTGCCGGGCCACTCCGGCGCGAGCGTGTGCAGCCGGATGTTTCCACCCGCCGCGGCCTGCATCCGCGCGAAAACGGCAAGGTCGGGCGCGCGCTGCACCGCCGCCGGATGCGCGCCGCGAAAGCCGTCCGCCGGACTGAGAAACGGCCCTTCGAGATGATAGCCGCACACCGTTTCCGCGATGAGCGGATCGCTTTTGCGGAACCGCTCGATCCGCTCGAACTGCCGGCAAAGCGCCTCCGGCTCCGCGCTGATGAGCGTGAGAAAAATCCGCCGCGTCTCATGCGCGTGCAGCGCCCCGACCGCGCGCCGCAGTTCCGCCGACGCCATTTCCGGCCGCTGAAAATCCACGCTGGCAAAACCATTCACCTGCAAGTCGAAAAGGGAAACGCGGCGCATGAAAGTCCCGCGATTTCACCACCGCGCGGGCAGCCTGACAAGATGCCGCTCAATATCCCACCTGCACGCGGATGAAGCGCTAGGCGGCAAAGGCCGCCCTGCGCCGGGCGAAAACCATTTCTTCCCGAGAAGCCATCTCCGCTCCCCGAGAAATGCCCATTTCCAGACCGCTCCCACGGCGGCTACAGAGAATACCGGGCTCCACCCTTTACCGCGCCGCCGTCGCCATGCTAAAGCCTCCCTCCTCCCATGGGCACGCTCTACTACGGCGACAATCTCGAC
>JANXWQ010000326.1 GCA_025351065.1 Chthoniobacter sp.
TTGTCGTCGTCCGGCCAGCGGTAGCTCAGCGTGTCGCGCGAATCGTCGGTCCATTCGATGATCTCGATGAGTTCGCCTTTGATGAAGTCCATGAGTCCCATAGTGCTGCGGTGCTCCTTTCGGTTTTTGGTGAGGGGTTGAGGTTGCGGGTCGGAACCGTAGCGGACGCGCCCGCGGGGTCAAAGAAATTGGCGCACCGCAGACCTCGCGCATTGCCAAACGCCCCGGCTGTGAAAACATCGCGCCCTATGCCCGCCATGACCGCCGACGACAATCCGTTTTCCGCCGAACGCGCCGAACAGCTCGCCTTCCGCTTTCCCGCCGGAATCACCTGGGACACGCTCCTCGCCCGCTGCGCCGAGAGCGGCTGGCGCAGCGCCATCGTCGGCCCGCCCGGCTCGGGAAAAAGCATCCTCATCGCCCAGCTCGCACCGCATCTCGAAGCGCGCGGTTTCACTCCCCGCCTCTTCCACCTCGGTGCCGAGAGCCGCCGCGCCCACCGCGACGCCATCCTCGCTGAAGTCCGGCCCATGCGCGCGCCCGATTTCCTGCTCATCGACGGTGCCGAGCAGCTCAACACCCGCGAATGGCTCATCCTCCGCTCCGCCATCGACTCCCTCGCCGGCTGCATCATCACCCAGCACCGCACCGGCCGCCTCCCCACCGTCCTTGAGACCGCCACCAGCCCCGCGCTCCTCGAAGACCTCGCCGCTGAACTCACCGGCGGCCGCCTCCCCGTCGGCGAAGCCGCCTCCATCCATACCCGCAGCCGCGGCAATCTCCGCGACGGACTGCGCGAACTCCGCGACCGCTGGGCGGGCGGGTAGCGAAAATGCGGAGCCGGCGGCCACTGGCACTGCCACGAGGCGTTCATTTTATTTGCCTCCGCATACCAATCAGCGTTTTGGCGGGGGTTCTTCGATCCGCTCGTGAGGCGCGTCCTCCGTGTATTTGTCCAAGTCCTGGTATGGCTTGTATTCTTCCTTTGCCTGGTTCGCGTCGGCTTCGGCTTTGCTGATGTCCTTGCCGGCGTCCTTGCCTTCTTTCGTCTCGTTCCAGGCTTTTTCGGCTTCTCCTTTGATGCGGTCGAGCGCGTCCTGCTTTTCTTTGATTTTCCGATCGAACAACGCTTTGTCCTTCTCGGTCGCGAGAGTATGGCCTTTCAATTGTTTCAGGCGATTGATCTCGTCCACCAGCGGTTTTACACGCGGATCGCTGTTCACTGCAGCTTCTTTCTTCTCGTTAAAATCCTTCTTGGCCTTTTTGAGTTTTTCCTGGGTCTGGAGGACGTGCGTTTTTGCTTTTTTCGCCGCGTCGATACGGGCCTGCATGTCCGGGTCGTCGAGAATCCCCGTGCCGCCCAGCGCGCCAGCGGGATTCAATGGATTCGGCTGCGGTTTCTCCTTCGTTTTGTTTTCGTCGGATACGTTTCCCTTGCCCTCCTCGCCGGTGACATTGATGCCCTTGAATGGATCGGGTTTTGCGAGGTTCTTCGCTTCCTTGGTCGTGAGCTTGATGTCCTGGAAGATGATGTCGATTCCCTCGTCGAGTTTCTTCTTCGTCTCGGGCGTCACCGGGGCGTGCTTCTCTGCCTGCTTGTAAATCGTCGTCTTGAGATCGTCCTTCGTCGCGGGCGGTGAGCCGGTGCATTTGGCAATCTCCGGGTTGCTCCACACGCCCCACTGCGTCACGATTTCCTGCCGCGTCTTCGGGTCTTTGTAGGGCATCTCTTTCAGCGCCCCCTTTTTCTCCAGCTTCTCCGCCGCGTCGCAGTAGGAAGCGGTAACGCGCAGGAGTTTGTTCACGTCTTTCGTCGGCAGATGCGAGTCCTGCGGATGATCGCCGGGCGTTCCGTCGCGGCTGATGAGGTCGCTCTTGTCGTCCTTGCCGAGCGGCGGCTTGCCGCGCACGAGGCACACCCCGTCGATGGGCACGGTTTTTTCCTCGTGCGGATCGAGCACGACGAGCTGCCCCTTCGGACATGCGTAGTGCTGGTACTTGCCGCCGCCCGATTCGAGGACCATCGGCGGGACGGTGAAGCTGATTCGCTCGCCGGTGGTGTTCTGGATATGCAGATCGGCCACATGCCCGATGGTCTCGCCGGTGCCGGAGTTGGTGACTTTTATTTTGCCGGTGGAAGTGAGAGAGGCATAGCTCTCCCCGGTGCCAAGGCCGGTCGCGGTGCGGCTGAGGGAGATGGCTTGCTCCGATTCCTGGAGCGCGTCCCGCGCTTCTTTGAGCGGAGTTTTCACGTCGTCCTGTTCCGAAAGATTTTTCTGGCGCTTTGCCAGATCGTTGAGGTCGTCGATGACTTTCTTCAACTGTTTGCGCGCGTCACGGCGCTCATCGAGCGCTTTGCGATAGGCCTCGGCTTTGTCAGTATTTGCTCCGGCATCCTTCCATTTTGCGACGGCCTTATCGGCGGCAGTCTTCGCGGCGTTCTCGGCGGCATCGCTGGTCTTTTTGGCTGGATTTTTCGCCGGGTCTCCCGGCGTGTCGCCGTTCGCGCGGGCTTTCGCATCGAGATTGTCTTCCGCCTTCTTGATGCCTGCGCTCGGCTTGTTTTCCTGCGCTTTAGTCTCCGCCTTGTTGAGATTGTCTTTGGCGGTCTGCAGATCTTTCAGGCAATCCCCGTAGGTCTTGTCTCCCGCGGAAACTTGATGAGGCGCTGCCAGAAATGCCATTGCGAGGAACGCACTGCACATGAGGTGATTTCTGAGGATTGCTTTCATGGGGCGGGATTTTTGATCGGGTTGCGGACGAGAAGCTCGGGATCAAACAGGTCAGGTCTCGAGTTTCTCAAAAAGCGATGGCGGACGTTTCCATTTCGAGGCGCCTCAACCTTGGCTCTTCGCCTTCGGGCCGGTCAGCTCGACGCCGTGAAACGGATCAGGCTCTTCGAGATTTTTCGCCTCCTTCGACGTGAGCTGGATGTCCTTGAAAATTTCGTCCCCGCCTTGTTCAAGCTGCTTTTTCTCCTCAGGCCCGACCGGCTTTTTTTTCTCGGCCTGCCGGACGATCGTCCTTTTGAAATCCTCCCTCGTCATGCGCTTGCTGTGCGTGATCTTTGCGATTTTTGTGTCGCTCCACACTCCCAACTGCGTCGCGATTTCCCTCCGCTGTTTCGGCTTGTGATACGGCATGTTTTCAAATGCGCCCTCCTCCTCCAGCTTCTCCGCGGCGTCGCCGTACGACTTCGCGACGCGTGTGAGTTTGCCTGCTTCCTTCGCCGTGAAATGCGAGTCCGGCGCGCGTGGCGATGATGGGTTGCCGTCGCAGACGATCAACTCGCCCGTGACGCCTTTGCCGACCGGCGGCTTGTCGCGCACGAGGCAGACGCCGTCGATGGGCACGGTCTTCGTGCCGTGCGAGCCGAGGGTGACGGTCTGTGCGTGCGGGCAGGCGTAGTGCTGGTACTGGCGGCTGCCGGATTCGAGCACCATCGCCGGAACGGGCACGGCGATTCGCTCGCCGGTGAGGTTGCGAATCCGCAAATCGGCGACGTGCCCGATGGACTTTCCGGTGCCGATGGTGGTGACCTCGATCTTTCCGCTGAAAGCGAGCGCCGCCAGCGTTGCGCCGCCGCCGGGCGCTCGCGACACCGCGGCGGAAACCCCGTTCTGGCCTGCGAAAAAAACGCCGAGCAGAACCGCGGCGATGATGGAGAAAGGCGTTTTCATAATCGGCGTCGAAGTGGTGCGGATCAGGGCCGGAGTTCCTTGGCGAGAGGATCGATGTGCCCCCACGAAACCGATCGCGAGGCGCCTGTGCCGCGCTCACGCGGGAGGGAAATATTTTCGCCGGGCGTTTCGTCGGAACCCCCAAACGCCATGCTCACCCCGGCGTGCAGCTCGAAGACGTTCTGCTCGTTTCCATCGAAAAGATAACGGCCCTCGATGAAGGTGCCGCAGCTCGGTGAGAAGCGCTTTTCCACGCCCAGCCCGACCATCCCGACGAGCCGGCTGTCGTCGGCAAACTGCCCGCCGATGCCCGCCACGACATACGGCGCGATGTGGCAGCGGCCCTCGATCGGATAGCGCCCGGTGACCGTGGCGAAGACCGACCACGCATCGTTTTCCGCGCTCAGCCAGTCGCCCTCGACGCCGATGCCGACGTGGCGGCACGGAAAGAATTTCGCGTCGAGACCCGCGCCGAAAGCGTGGTCGCTGTACGGGCCGACCGCGGTGTTTTCCTGCCGCGAAAACCTCTCGCGGACTTCGGTGGGCTCGATGATTTCCTTCGTCACAGGCGTCAGCCCCGGCTTTCCCTGGACGTCTTCGAGCACGACCTTTTCGACCTTTTTGTCGCGAACCACGGTGCGCGTTTCATGCACCGTGCGGCTCACGGTTTCCTGCGCGTTGCCCACGGCATAGATCGCGAAGGCGCGGAGTTCCACTTCGCCAGCGCGGAAATAGGACGCCGTGTTTTCGGTGGGTGGCGTGTAGGAGGAATCGCCGCGATCTTTTTTCTCTTTCTTTTCCTTCCTCGGTTTTTCCTCCTCCCAATTGCCTGGGAGTTCGGTTCCCTCGAGCGGAGTTCCCGTGAAATCCGGGCCTTTGAGTTTTGGGTTCCATTTGTATTTCGTGGTCACGCCATCCTTGCCGGAGCCGGGCGGCCAGGTGGTTTTCGTCTTGGTGGTCGATGCGCCTTTTTCGTCGAATTTGGTGACGCTGCGTTCCGTGGGAGTGCCGTCTTTGTTGTAGGTGGTGGTTTCGACTTCGGGGGTATAGACCGTCCCGCCGGCAGTGACGCCATACTTACTGATGGCGATTTTTTCCTCCTTGCCGTTGGGATGATAGCCAAAAATTCTCCGGGTGCGTTTCTTGATGCCGGCGCCGTCGAACTCGTCCTCCTTCAGGCGCTCGCCCTTTTTGTTTTTATACACCTCCCGGTAGCCGCCGTTGGGCAAACTTTCGCGGGTCGGTTTGCCGTGGGGCGTGGGGTCGAACGGCTCTTCGGCCAGGGCCGCGCCCACAAACAGGAACACAGTGCAAAGCGCGGTAGCAAGGCTCCGCCAGCCTCGGAAGAAAGCGGGACGGCCAAATGGCCAAGCGCAGCCAAGGATAGTCTTTCGACAGGCGAGAGTGCTCATCGTTTGGGGTTCTGGAGTTGCAGAAAGTAACTTGCTCCGGTTGCTAGGGATTTCGCGTCCGCGTGTAAAGCCTTAACGCGAGACAACGCGATGCGGAGTTGCCGCTCCCCGCCGTGTCCAAGGGACGCGCCGTGGAAGAATCAGAATCATGCGGAAACGGGAATCTTTATTTAGAATTATTCTTGATAAGGTTTGGCGCGGGTGCGAAGGAAATGGTGCCAATGAAACTGCGCGACCACCACAGCATCGAAGCCTCGGCTTCGCCCGATGACCACATCCACGGGCGCGGTCTGCGCATGACCGGCCAGCGGCGCGCGGTTTATGACGCGCTCATGGGGAAACGCGATCATCCCACGGCGGTGGAGGTTTTCATGCGCGTGAAGGGCAAGGTGCCGTCGATTTCATTGGCAACCGTGTACAACTGCCTCGAAACGCTGACCGACTGCGGGCTCGTGAAGACCGTGAACCACGACCGCGAATCCGCGCGCTACTGCCCGAATCTGGCGGAGCACGCGCACTTTTTCTGCGAGAGCTGCGGCGGCGTGACCGACATCCCGCTGCGGGCGAAACGGCGGGCGCACGACATCTGGGAGCTGCCGGAAAACGTCGCCATCTCCCATCACGAAATCTCTTTCCGCGGGCTCTGTCCGAAATGCGCGAAAGCCGCGGCGCGCAAAACCACGAAATCCAAATGAGTTCACTTTCCATCCAAAACCTCCGCGTCAGCATCGGCGACAAGGAGATCATCCGCGGTCTCACGCTCGAAATCCCGAAGGGCGAAGTCCACGCCGTCATGGGGCCGAACGGCTCGGGCAAGAGCACGCTGAGCAAGGCGATCGGCGGGCACCCCGACTACACCGTGACCGGCGGCGAGGTGCTGCTCGACGGCGAAAACATCCTCGGCCTCGGCCCCGACGAACGCTCGCGCAAGGGGCTGTTCCTCGCCTTTCAATACCCGATGGAAATCCCCGGCGTGAGCAATGCCAACTTCCTCCGCGCGGCGCTGAATGCGCGCCAGGCGGACGGCGAGGAAATCGAGGCGACGGAGTTTTACGCGCAAATGTATGCCGAGATGGACAAACTGGAAATCCCCCGCACTTTCACCGCGCGGTCGGTCAATGAGGGCTTTTCCGGCGGGGAGAAAAAGCGGAAC
>JANXWQ010000329.1 GCA_025351065.1 Chthoniobacter sp.
TGCGCCCCGGCAAAAGCCAGCTCATACGCCAGCTTTTCCATCCCGTAATCGCCGAGCGAGATGAACTGCCCGTTGAAAGTATTCGTCTCCGCGATGTCCGCCCCCGCCTCGAAATAGCGCCGATGAATCTCCTCGATGATCTGCGGCTGCGTGAGGTTCAGCAGTTCGTTGTTCCCCTTCAGATCCTTGCCCGTCCAGTCCTTGAACCGCTCCCCGCGAAACTGCTCCTCCGTCAGCTTGTATTGCTGGATCGTCGTCCCCATCGCGCCGTCGATGATGACGACACGTTCGCGGAGCAATTCTTCGAGCGGATGAAAGGCGGACATAAAGGGTTCGGAAATAAACGCACGCCCGCACCTGCCGCAAGGCACAAATCCTCCCATCATGATGGGAGGATGGGTGGCCTAAAGCGCTCAATCGGACACAGCTTCCGGCGTGCATTATCTAAAGTCCTCGACAATATCCCGCGCTTGGCGCGCCCCAAATTCAACGGAAGAGACACTCTGCCCACCTCGGCTTCGCCGAGGTGCAGCACTTCACGCAGATTCCCGTCTGGCTCTGGCTTTTGGAAAAGGACTCGCCGAAAATGCAGCGTGCAGCAACCAATTGACCGTGTATCCATCTTCCTTCTAGTCTCCGACCTCCGTGGCCTTCCAAGATAAACAACCTTTCTTCGCCTTCTTGCAGGGCCTCGCCGGTGGATCGGTATTTGAAGAAATAGCTGCCGCTCAGAATTGCATTCTCGACGAGCGCGTTCCCGCGAATCGAATGGACGACTTCCTCTTGTTCAACGGCTTCGCTGCGCCATTCAGTGCCAGCGCATGGTTCAAGCAGCACGTCGATTACACCAAAGACCGCGTGGCCTTGCCTGCCATCAGCGGCACGTTCACGGCAATCAACCAGGACAACTGGCAGGGCTGGTCGCCGGATTGGGACGTGGTTCGTGTCGAGACTCTTTACGGGCTCAACGACCGAGCTCTGAAGAAGGGATCCACCATCCCGGAGGCCAAAGCCGGTAGCCTCATCAGCGCTCTGCTGGCCGCGCGTGCTGCGGGAACAAATCTTGATCCTCTCAAACAGGCGGAGTTGGAGAAGTGGCTGCAACTTGCGAATCGAGGGAGCGACCGCCGCCCTGCCTTCGTGGCACCTTTCGCCGAGGTTGAGGAAATTCTGAAGCAACCGGATTGGGCAAACCGTCTTCGTGATGCACTCGGCCTCGGCCATATCCGACTTTGGGCGGGAAATCCAATGACGGTCGTGCTGATGCAATACAACCTCATCCGCGTTCACGATGCCCACATCGGCAAGCCCGCGTGGGCTGCATCTCCCACGGTTCTAGACGACGTGCCCGGCCAGATGCCGAATCCCTGCTTCTTTCCCGCGCCGAAGGCCGCCTCCAAAGACGGTTACGGCTTCACCGTGGATCTCGCCAGCACCGGTGCCACATGGCGGAAGGAATTCCTCCACGGCCACATCGCCTATACGCTCGGCGACATCCGCCGCCTCGGCGAAGTCACCACCGATGTGCCGCCCACGCGAATCGCGGATGCCCGCAAGGATCATTGCGAATTGCTAAAGGATGACTTGGTTCACTTCGCCGACCTTCCGGTGAAACCATGAACGAATCCGTCCAGAAATGGCTCGATGAACTGAGCGCCGCTCCCTCCACGACGATTCAGAAGCTCGTGCTCGGATACGCGGGCGTGTCGGCATGGTCGCGGTTCAGCCTGCGCGAATCATTCGTCGAAATCTTCCAGACCCACGCCGATGCGCTGGACGCCGCCGTTGCCGCATGGCTGCAAGAGCGGCTGATGAAGCTCCCGCCTGAGAAGACGCCTACGCTCGTCTGGGCCTCGCACCTTCAGGATCTGTTCAGCGCCCTCGCCGGCCTGCCGCTGCCGCAAGACGCCCGCCTGCTGCGCGACCGGCTGCGCGACATCCGCTCCTGGCTGCGCCCGCTGCGGACGGACGAAAGCCTCGACCCCGAAGCCGCCTATCTCGCCGCGCTCGCCTGGGCCGACACCAACCAGCATCTGGAAGGCATGTGGCAGGGACTGGCGCTGTGCCGCGACCGCGAACCGGCCTACTACACCGATATCGGCCTGCTCGGCCTCCGCAAGACGCGGGACGAGCGCGGCCAGTTGCCGTCCAAGGCCCCGTTCCTCCTGCTCGCCACGCTGATTGACCTCGCCGACACCGGCCTCTCGCAAAAGGACTGGCTCCTCACCACCCGCGCGCTGCTCGGCGGCTACCACTACAGCTTGGAAACGTGGGTGCGCAAGTTCGAGCCG
>JANXWQ010000333.1 GCA_025351065.1 Chthoniobacter sp.
GAGTTCACGCGCGAGAGCGTGGCTTTGGAAGTTGAGCGGCGCATGGACAGCCGCGAGGTCATTCGCATCTTGGATGCGGCCGTGGCCGCGCGCGGCACGGCGCCGGACTTCATCCGCAGCGACAACGGCCCCGAGTTCATCGCGCAGGCCGTGCAGAGCTGGATCGCGGCGCGCGGGTTCAAGACGCTCTGCATCGCGCCCGGCAGCCCATGGGAAAACCCCTATAGCGAAAGCTTCAACAGCCGATTTCGGGACGAGTTCCTGAACCGGGAAAGCTTCGGCTCTCTGCTCGAGGCCAAAGTGCTCGGCAAGGAGCATCGCCACGATTGCAACCATCGCCGGCTGCACTCTTCGCTGGATTACCAGCCGCCGCAAGGCAGCGCCCAACCACCACCGAAAACCCAACCCGAAAACCAACCAAAACTCTCATAGCAAGTGGCTCAAAGTTCGGGGGCAGGCCAGTGTTTGCTTGCCGAGCACCTTCACCTCCAGCACAGCGGCGAAGGCTTCACGCTTCAGGAACTCGTCCCGCAAGCGGCTGTTGAAGCTTTCGCTGGAGGCGTTCTGCCACGGGCTGCCGGGCTTGATGGAGAGCGTCCCGAACCCGCGCCGGGTGATCCAATCCTTGCACCGCCAGTGCCCTCCGGCACTGCCCTTCGGGCAAAGGCTCCGCCCTTTGGCTTCCGGCTCGGCGCGACTGTACGGGGGAAGCTGCCAGTTGCCTCCTACAGTCGCGCGGTGCCGGAACCCTCTATTTGGCAGACACTCCAGGTCTGCTGATCATGACCTTCTACTTTTGACTTTCTTCCGGTTACTCAGACGCTAGTTTCCGACTTTAAACCATGCGCTACGTTTCATTGGGTTTGTTCATCGCGGCACTCGTGCTAATGCAGGTGCTGATCGGAGGGGCTGGCTTGGTCTTCAGTTTGCCGGCGAACATCATTCTGGCCCTCGCCGGAGTGCTGTTGGTTTTCACGCGGCGAGAGCCGCCGCGCAATTCCATGATGCTGTGGTCGGCGCTGGCGACGCTGGCGCTGGGCGGCTATGTCATGGCTCGCGCGCTACAGTCGCCGGTCGAGTATCTGGCGCGCTGGGATTTTTTCCTCACGCTTGGCGCGCTGGTCGCCTACCTGGCGGTGAATTCCTTTTTCCTCCGTTCTCGTGACCGGCTGATCGTGGTCGGTACGCTCCTGGCGCTGGCCTTGGTGCATGTCGTGGTCGGAGGCATGCAGTTCAAGCAGCAAGACAACTTCATGCTTTTGCCAGGCATTAAGCGCTCGGATTGGGAGTGGCGGGCCAGCGGCTTTTACATCTACCCGAACCATCTCGCCGGTTTGCTGGAAATGCTGGGCATGATGGCCTTGAGTATCTGCTGCTGGGGTCGGGTGAAAACCTGGGTGCGGCTGCTCGCTGGCTACTGCACACTTATGGCGATTGCGGGCATTGCGATTACCGGCAGTCGCGGCGGCTATCTGAGTACGGTTTTCGGCCTGCTCGTTTTTTGCGGCATCAGCCTGTGGGTGGTGCGCCGGCTTCGCCCGGATCGTTTGTGGCCGATGCTGGTCGCCGCATTTATCGGGGTTGCCTTGCTGGTCGGTGGCGCGGTTTTCGCGATGACCAAGAGCGACTCGATCGCCACGCGGCTCGCCCAAATCTATGACCCGACCAATATGCGCCCTCTGATGTGGCAGTCCGCGCTCCAGCAGTTCCGGCTGAGTCCGGTGACCGGCACCGGCAGCGGCACTTTTCTCTACTACGGCCGCACGTTTCGTTCGCCGCAGGTTCAGGCCGACCCGATTTTTGTCCACAACGACTACCTCCACCTGCTCGCAGAATACGGCGTCATTGGCGCGGCCCTCGGCTTCATTTTCCTTGTCCTGCACCTTTATGCGGGCTGGAGCGGAGTGAAAAAAATCGTCAACTGCAAATTGAAGCCGGACTGGCGGAGTTCGAGCAACGAACTGGCGCTCGTGGCCGGCGCGTTGTCGGGGATCGCCGCGCTGCTGCTCCATTCGCTCGTCGATTTTAATTTTCACCTGCCCGGCAACGTGCTCCTCGGCGCGTTTTACTTTGCCATTCTGGCGACCCCGAGTGCCGACATCAAAGCCGTCAGCGCCGAAGTGCGGCCGCGCGGCGGCTGGCTGGCGTGGGTGGGGCCGGTGCTGGCGCTGGCTTTACTCGCGCTGTCGGTGCCGCTACTGCCGGGCGAGTACTTTGGTGAAATGGCCCGCCGTGCCGTGCGCGATGGCCGCTACGAGGAGGGCCGCGCGCTGGCCGAGCGGTCGCTCACCTGCGAGCGGAAAAACCCGAACCTTTATTTCAATCTCGCCGAAGCCCGGCATTACCTGACGGAAAAGGAAACCGACCCGGTGGGACTCACCGCTTTGCACGAGCAGGCGGTGGAGGCTTACCAGTCGGCCTTGAATCTTTTTCAGCAGGACACGCGGCTGCTGCTGAAACTCGGCGCGGCCCTCGACCTCGCCGGGCGTTTCGATGAGGCGGATGCGGTCTTCCAGCGGGCCGTCAAGAACGACCCAAACTTCGGCAACGTCTATGCCTACTACGGACTGCATTTCAAACTGCAGCGCCGCTTCGACGAGGCGGAGGAAAAATTCCGCCGGGCGCGGGACTTGGAGGAGACGCTGATTTCCATTCCCGCGCTCGACGAAATCAACCGCATCCGCAACAGCGACCTCGGCAAGCGCATGCTCTCCACCTCGCCCGAGCCGCCGCCCACTGTCGCGCCGCCTGCACCGCCGCAATGACGGAACCCGCGCCGGAAGCGGTGATTTTCAAAATCACCGCGGGCACGCTGACCCGCGCGCTGCATCTGCTGCGGCGCGCGCTCGGCTGGGCCACGCTGGCCTACGTCGCCGGGCTGCTGCTCGCCATGATCGCCCTCGAATGGTGGGGCGAGCGGCTGTGGATTTTCAGCCTGCTGCTCTACGCGCCCGCGCAGACTCTGCTGCTCCCGCTGCTCGGGCTCACGCCGCTATGCCTGCTCGCGCGTCCACGACTTTGCCTCTGGCATCTGACCGCGGTGCTGGCGCTCGCCTTTGGCTACATGAGCTTTCACCAGGCGGGCTCCACGCGGCGCGATGAGCGAATGCTTACCGCCATCACCTTCAATGCCGGCGAGAGCAGCCGCCCGCAGTTCGCCGAGTTTATCGACCGGGAAAAGCCCGACGTCATCCTGCTCCAGGACGCGCACGGCCGCGGCCCGGAATTCGCCACGAAGCAGCCAGCAGCCTTCATCGCCGGGCAGGGCGAGTTCGTTTTCGTCAGCAAATTTCCCATTAAAAATTCCGCTTTGCTGACGGAGCCAAAATGGGCAGGCCACCCGGTCGCCGCGCGCTTCGAGGTCGTGGTGCAAAACCGCTCGCTGGTTTTTTACAGCGTCCACCTGCCGACGCCGCGACAGGAGCTGTCGCGCTTCCTCGGCGGGCGGCGCATCCTGGGCGACCTCGTCGGACGCAGCCACCGCGAGCCGGGCTTTGGCAACTACCGCGAATGGCTCGCCGCGCGCATCGCGCTTGGCCGCGCGCTCGCGAAAGTCTTTCACGATGAAACGCAGCCGTTCATCGTCGCCGGCGATTTCAACACGCCCGACCACGGCTCCGTCTATCATCAGTTTGCCGGCGAAATGTCCGACGCCTTCACCCATGCCGGCCGCGGCTGGGGGCTGACTTTTCCCGGCACCACGCACAATCCCGTGGCCGGCTTCGGTCCGTGGCTGCGGCTGGATTATTTCTTCGCCGGGCGCGGCTGGCGCGCAGTCGAGTGCCGCCCCGAGCCCGGCACGAAATCGCAGCACAAAGCCGTGCTCTGCCGCCTCGAACCGATCCCCGAAAAATGACCCCCGATCCCCTTCCAGAAACCTGCACGCCCGCGCCGAAAAAATCGCGCGGCTGGGTCGTCGGCTGCATCGTCTTCGTGCTCGCGCTCGACCTCGCGTTTTTCTGGCAGCGCGTCGGCGGCGCGCAGCACAGCGAATTCGGCGGGCACCCGGACGAGGGCGGCCACTACGTCACCGGGTTGTTTGTGCGCGATGCCATCGTCATGGCCGGGCGCTACGCGGCCGGCGGCTGCCACGGCTCGCCAATCAAGGTGGGCAAAGACTTTGCGGACGACTACTACGCGCACTACCCGAAGGTCGGCCTCGGCGTCTGGCCCCCGTTTTTCTACCTCGTGCAGGCCGCCTGGACGCTGCCGTTTTCGCCCTCGCGCAGTTCCGTGCTCATCCTGCTCTGCGCGCTCGCGGCAGTCGTGGCGGTGCAGCTTTTCCGCGTGCTGCGCGAAGAATTCGGCACCTGGCCGGCGGCGCTCGGCGCGGTGCTGTGGCTCTCGCTGCCGCTGGTGCGCAGCCACTACGGCATGGTCATGGCCGAGACGCTCAGCACGGTCACGATGTTCGGAGCGGTGCTGGCGTTTGGCGATTTCCTCGACCGCGAAAAGCGCGGCGACGCCCTGCGTTTCGGCCTCTTCGCTGCGCTCGCCATTTTGACCAAAGGCACCGGTCTCGCGCTCGCGCTGGCCGCGCCGCTCGCGCTGCTGTTTACGCGCCGGTTTCATTTGCTGAAACGTCCGGCGCTGTGGGGCGCAGTGATGATCGTCGCCGTGCTCGCGGGGCCGTGGACATGGGCGACGCGCAATCTCGGCAAAGGCGGTTGGATCGAGCCGAACCCGTCGTGGCACTTCACCCACGAGGCGCTGCCGTACTACCTCACGAAATTCGGTCACGGCCTCAGCCTCATCGTGCTGGTGCTTTTCTGCGTCGGCGTCTTTGTGAAATTCCGCGCGGGCTCCGGAAGCCGGGGGCGCTGGGCGGCGGCGGGCGCTTTCATCATCAGCGTGATTGTTTTCCAGTCGCTCGCGCCTGTCGGACTCGAGGCTCGCCATCTCATCGCCGCGCTGCCCGCGGCGCTCATGTTTGCCGTCGCCGGATTCGTGACGCTGACCAAGCCGCAGCCCTCCGCCACGCCTGCCGTCGTGCGCCGTGCGCCGGTGGTGGCAGTCGGGCTGGGGCTGCTAGTTTTCGCCAGCGCAATTTGGCCGCTGACGCAGAAAGGCTTCGACGGTTTTGCCCCGCTCGCCGACGCGATGCTGGGCGAGGCCGCGCCCGCCGATGTCACGCTTGTTTCGTCGGATGCGCGCGGGGAGGGGATGTTCATCTCGGAAGTCGCAATGCACGAGCCGCGGCCAGGGCACACGATCCTGCGCGCGAGCAAAGCGCTGGCGAGCAGTTCGTGGAGCGGCAGCGGCTACGCGCTGCAGTTTAAGAGCGACGGGGACGTTTTCGATTTTCTCACCAGCGGAAAAATCCAATACCTCGCACTCGACGACGCCGTACCCGAGGACAAGCGGCGCGAGCATCAGAACCAGCTCCGTCGCGTCGTCGGCGAGCACGCGGATTCCTTCCGGCTCGTCGCCAGCGCCGAGATCACGCGCGATGGCGAGCCGCAGCCTGCACCCGTGCGGCTTTACAAAATCCAGCGCAGAAATTGATTTTCGCCCGCGCCTGCCTCGCGCATCTTTCCCGGCCTTCGCCCCATGCCCTCGCGTCCAGAATTTCACAAGCTGTCCATCCTTGTTGCCGCGTACAACGAGGAGGACAGCCTGCGCGCGAGCATGGAGGCGGTGCTCGCCGCGCCACTGCCGGGCGGACTTGCGCGGGAAATCGTGGTCGTCAATGACGGTTCGAAGGACGGCACCTGGCGCGTGGCGCAGGAACTCGCCGCCGAGCATCCGGAGATCCGCGTTTTCCAGCAGACGCCGAACCAGGGCAAAGGTGCGGCGCTGCGGCGCGCGGTCGCGGAGATGACCGGCGATCTCGCGATTTTTCAGGACGCCGATCTCGAGTACGACCCGAACGATTATCCGCGCATGTTGCGGCCGATCCTTGAGGGGAAAGCCGACGTGGTTTTCGGCAGCCGTTTCGCGGGCGAAGAGCGGCGCGTGCTCTACTTCTGGCACTCGCAGGCGAACAACTTCCTGACGCTGCTTTCAAACATGCTCAATGACACGAACTTCACCGACATGGAGACGTGCTACAAAGCGTTCGTCGGCTCCGCGCTGAAGGCGATCCCGCTGGAGTCGAACCGTTTTGGCATCGAGCCGGAGATCGCGGCGAAGGTCGCGCGCAACCGGCTGCGGATGTTTGAGGTGCCGATCAGCTACAACGGGCGGCGCTACGACGAGGGGAAAAAAATCACCTGGCGCGACGGGCTCGCGGCGCTGTGGTTCATTTTCAAATACCGCTTTTCCAGCAACTACTCCGACCCCGGCAAAGTCACGCTCGACGCGATGGAGCAGGCGCCGCAGTTCAACGAGTGGATGTATGAAAGCGTCGCGCCGTGGCTCGGCTCGCGCGTGGCGGAACTCGGCGTGGGGCGCGGCAATCTGAGCAAGCACATCCGCAAACATGAGCACGTCCTGCTCACGGATTACCGCATCGACTACCTCACCGAGTTGCAGCGCAAATGGGCCGACCGGCCTGACCTGCGCATCGGCAAACTCGATATGACGGCGCGCGCGGACTACGAGCAGTTGCGCGAATTCGCGCCGGACAGCGTGGTTTTTCTCAACGTCCTCGAACACATCGAAGACGATCGCGCCGTGCTGCAAAGCCTGATGGACACAGTGCCAACGGGCTGCCGCGTGGTCGTGCTCGTGCCGTTCAACATGAAACTCTACAGTGAATTCGACCGCGCCCTCGGGCACTTCCGCCGCTACGCCACGGGCGAACTCGAAGGCAGAATGCGCGAGGCGGGCTTCGAGGTGGAGAAGCAGTTTTTCTTCAACAAGTTCGGCATCTTCGCCTGGTACGTGGCGAACACGCTCGGCGGGCAAAAGGCGCTGAAACCCTGGCAGCTCAAGCTCTACGGCAAGCTCACGCCCGTCTTCCGCGTGCTCGATGCGATCCTGCCGACGAGCGGGCTTTCGACCGTGGTGGTCGGACGCAAACCGCGCGGCGTGAATGACGAAAGCGCGACCCCAGCCGAAGCAGCGCCCCAGGCCCATGCCCGCTGACGAACCGCTGGCCGAGGAGCGCGTCATCCGCCCGCGCCGCGGCCTTTCCGCCGTCAACTTCGGCGAGCTGTGGCGCTACCGCGAGTTGTTCGGTTTCCTCGCGTGGCGCGACGTGCTGGTGCGCTACAAGCAGACCTACCTCGGCATCGCGTGGGCGGTCTTGCAGCCGATTCTCACGATGGTCGTGTTCGTCTTCGTGTTCGAGAAACTCGGGCACTTCGAGAGCAACGGAGAGCCCTACGCGGTCATGACTTTTGCCGCGCTGCTGCCGTGGCAGTTTTTCTCAAACGCGCTGAGCGAAAGCAGCAACTCGCTCGTCGTCTCGGCGAACATGATTTCCAAAATCTACTTTCCGCGGCTTATCATTCCGGCGAGCGCGGTGTTCAGCGGCGTGGTGGATTTCTGCATCGCGCTGGTCATCCTGTTTGCGCTGATGCTGTGGTATGGCGTGCCGTTTCGCGAAAAGCTGCTGCTCTTGCCGTTGTTCCTCGCGGTGGCTTTTGCGGCGGCGCTGGCGGCGGGCATCTGGCTGAGCGCGCTGAATGTGAAATACCGCGACGTGAAATACATCGTGCCGTTTTTCACCCGCATCGGCCTCTACGCCAGCCCGGTGGCGTTTATGACGAGCATGGTGCCGGAGCGGTGGCGGTTCTGGTTCTGCCTCAATCCGATGGTCGGCGTGATCGACAGTTTTCGCTGGTGCATTCTCGGCCCGAAATTCGAGCCGTACTGGCCGGGCTTTTGGGCCAGCCTCGCCGCCACGCTGCTGCTGCTGGCGACGGGTGTGCTGTACTTTCGCAGCGCGGAAAAAACCTTCGCCGACGTGATCTGACGTGACGCGTCCGATCATTTCCATCCGCGGTCTGGGCAAGCGCTACCACCTCGGCGCGCGCGCCGGGCACAACACGCTGCGCGACCAAATCACCGCCAGCCTGCGCCGGATTTTTTCCGGCGGGGAAAAGGCGGACGCCGCGGAGGCCGGTGAGTTTTGGGCGATCAAGGATGTCTCGTTCGACGTGGCGCAGGGCGAGGTGCTGGGCGTCATCGGGCGCAACGGCGCGGGCAAATCCACGCTGCTGAAAGTGCTCAGTCAGATCACCGAACCCACCGAGGGCGAGGTGCGGATGCGTGGGCGCATCGCCAGTCTGCTGGAGGTCGGCACGGGCTTTCATCCCGAGCTGTCCGGGCGCGAGAACGTCTATCTGAACGGCGCGATCCTCGGCATGACCAAGGCGGAGATTCGCCGGAAGTTCGACGAGATCGTGGCGTTCGCCGAGGTGGAGAAATTTCTCGATACGCCGGTGAAGCGCTATTCGAGCGGGATGTATGTGCGCCTCGCGTTTGCCGTGGCCGCGCACCTCGAACCCGAGATTCTGATCATTGATGAAGTGCTCGCGGTGGGCGACGCGACGTTCCAAAAAAAATGCCTCGGCAAAATGAAGGAGGTCGGCGCATCGGGTCGCACGGTGCTTTTCGTCAGCCACAATATGAGCGCGGTCCGCGCGCTGTGCAGCCGCTGCGTGGTGCTGCAAAACGGCGCGCTGCTCGCCGACCTGCCGCCCGGAGAAGCCGTGAGTCTTTACCTGCGCGAGGCCGAGGCTTCGGATTCGTTCCTCCGCCCGGCGCAGCCCGGCGGCCGGTCGACGCTGGTCTCCGGGCGGATCGTCTCGCTGCAAGACGCGCCGACCCTGCGGCTCGTGCTGGAGATTGCCGCGGGGGAAAACTGCCGGCCATGTCTTGACCTGCGTCTGGTGGATGGCGCCGGTGTGCCGGTGGCGTTTGGTTCGCTCGGGACGCTGGATGGCGACAAGCGGATCGCGCTGAGCCGCGGTTCAAACGCGCTCACCATCGAGTTGCCAACCAGCCAGCTCGCGAATGGCAGCTACTTCATCACCTTGGATCTCAGCGAGCCGTTTGTGGAGTATTTTGACCGCGCGGAGAATTGCCTGAGCGTGAATTTTACGCGCGCACCATCGGTGGGCGGCGTGCGGATCATTGCGCAAGCCTGGGGTTGCGGCTCGGTGGAAATCCCCATATCCATCGCCCGTGGCCAGACCGCTTAAGCAACGTTTCAAAACGATCCTGTGCGCCGGGGTTTCATCCCGGCAGCGTCCGCAATGAAGCTGCGCGGACGGCTCAAACGCTGGCTCTACGGCTCGAAGGGTTCGTGCAATTACTTCGGCACGCGGTTTTTTTTTCCGCCGGGCTCACACATTTTTACGAAGCTGTGCGAGAGCGGCATCTACGAGCGGGACAACCTGAAACTGCTCGCCGCGCTGGTGCGGCCGGAGACGGTGTACT
>JANXWQ010000424.1 GCA_025351065.1 Chthoniobacter sp.
GAGGCCGCGCTCGCCGCCTTTGCCGACGACCTCGCGCAACGCGGCGAGTGGCGTCGGCTGCTGCAGGTGCTCCAGGCGCAGCCGCCCACCCAGATGCAGCTCTCCGGTCGCGGGGAAAACGAAACGGTCACCGCGCTGCGCTCCTTTTTCGCGGCGCAAAACTTTGAACTCGCCGAGCAATGGGCGGATGCCATCCAAGCCTACAAAGCCGTGCTCCGTTCGACGGGCGAACGCGTCCCGACCAAGCCCGCGGCGGAGCGCCTCAAGGCCCTAGTCAAAGAGCATCCCGAAGCTGCGGCGCAAGTGCCCGCGAGTTTGCCCGATCCCCGTCGCCCGAGTCTTTCGCCGGACGGCCAGTAAGCCTGCATGAAGGCCGCGCCCACGCTCGGAGCCCTCGTCATTTTCGCGAGCTGCTGGACGCTGCGCACTGCCAGCCGCGCCGAGGAAAACGCCACGCTCGAACGCATCAACCAAGCCCAGGAAATCCTCGACAGTCTCGCGCCGGAGATAATCGTCGAGTGCGCCATTTTTCGCGCCGAACTCACCCGTGGAACCGCCCTCAAGACCTGGACGAAAGAGGAGCAGGAGGTGGCCTTGGAGCGCATGCGCACCGCCTTTCACCTGCCCGAAGATGACGACACCAAAGCGCCGAACTTTGTCCCCCAGCGCTACAGCATGTCGGAAGCCCGCTACCTCCTCCAGGCCGGTCCCCCATCCGTCCCCACGGCTCCACTCCTTGCCTGGCTCGGCTACCGCGTCGATGTCCTCCGGCATCTGCGGGAAGAGGCCCGCCGAATCCTCCGCTCAGCAGCCCTCGATTACGCGGAGAAAGCCTGGCTCTCCGCACGCACGCCTGCCGACCTCGAAACCGCCAATCGCGTGGTCAGCCAGGCGTGGATTTCTATCGACGGCGGTGATTTTCCTTTTACGCGGCGCACGCCTCCGACCACGACTCAGCCGCCCAACCCGCCGGGCGTCTCGGAGCAGGATCGCGCGGATATTTACGACTTTCTGAGCGTCCTGAAATCCGAGGAGCCGTTCTTTCTGCCTGATCCTTCCGAAAATCCCGCGGGCTTTGCCGCCGGTCAGGCGCTCTGGCTTGAGTTGGCGAATATCCGCCACGCCTTCACCCTTCGACCGGCGATGGTGGTCCGTCACGCTCACCACCATGCGATCTTCGTCGGCCTCCTGCTCGCCGCCGGGCAGCGGCTCAATGAGCTGATCGAGCACGACGCCACCGCCGCGCAATTCGAGCCCTCCTACCTCGAGTGGCGGGCCCTCGCCGTTCCGCCGCCGTCCCGGCAGGCGCGGCCTTTCGGAAGCCCCTTGGCCATTGAGGACTACCGCAATCTCGCCGCCCTCAGTCGCTCCGGCGGACCCGCCGGCCCGCATCGTTCGCCACCACCCGCAGCCGCCGCCTATGCCGCATGGTTCGAGCTGCGCAAAGCCGAGGAAGCTGCCGCCCCGGACAGAATCGCAAAAGCCCGCGACACCTTGGAAAAAGAACGCTCCACACTTTCCACCAGCACCTCCGCCTACCTCGCGTCCCGGCTCTCCGCCCGGACCACTGCACCCGCGCTGATTCCGCAGGACAACGTCCAGCCGGTAGAAGCTCTCATCGCCCAGCTCCGTGCCCTTCTTATGCCGGAGAAAGACCGCCCGCGGCCTGACGGCGCAGCCGTCCTCGCCAGGTGGAAAGCCCTGCACAGCGGCACTGGCGCGGCCACCGAGGAAGACCGCAACGGTCTCCAGAATTTCTGGCCCGACCTCGCCACCCGCCCCGGCAGCCGCGCGCTTTTCGCCCTCCGCGACCGCGCCGCCCGCCAGCTACTCGCCCGCCTTTACCCCACCGACGCCGCACTCGCCACCTCCGCAGTCCCGCTCTCCACCGAGTTGCGCGAGCGCCTCACCGCCGCCATCACCACCGGCTCCGCCGAACTCACCGGCAAGCTCCTCGCCCTCGATGCCGCCGGCAACTTCCTCCCGCCTGTCGAACACCTTGCGTGGGCACGCGAAGCGACCGTTCTCAGCAACGCCGCCGCACTTCTCACCAGCGGCGACCGGAACGCCGCGCGCACCGCCTACCTCCAAGTCATACGCCATCTCACCGAGCCCGCGCTCGGCGAATTCGCGGCCCGGCAGGCGCTTCGACTCCGCAGCACGCCGCCCGCGAAGGTTCCGTAAAGCCGGGCTAGCGCCGCCGGAGCGCTTCCTTGAGTTCGAGCGCGTAGGATGGGTTCACCTCGAAACGCGCGGTCGGGCAGGTCGCGGGCGTGACGTGCTCGGCGTAGGGAAAGACCTCGACGTAGCCGGCGTCGCAGAGGCCGTTGAGGATGTCGGCCAGCTCGTGGGGGTCGATGTGCGTGGTCGTGTGGATTTCCTCGCCGGTGCTGCCGCTGGCGTAGTCGATGGCGCGGAGGACGGCCTGTTCGCGACCGCTGAGTTTGATGTGCTTCATGGCAGGTGGTGGCTGAAAAACGCTGGCTCCCGCCGATAGGTGCAAATTCCGCGCCGCGCAAAATTTTTTGCGGCCCGCAACTCCCCCTTGCTCATCCGGCGGACGGTCGTAGCAGTAAGACATGAGCACGCTGAAAACGCAGTCGGCGAAGATCATTCATCACTCCGCGGGCATGGGGATGCCCTGCGCGGCCACGGTGCGGCAGCGGGCGCGGGAGCTGGCGCAGATCGACGGGCGCGAGGAGTTCAACGAGGGCGACTGGGCCGCAGCCAAACGCGAACTCCACGGCGGCCACGAGCCCAACGACACGAACGGCGAAATGGACATGACGGCGATGGTTTCCGGGCACGACATGGTGCGGAGTTCGATGGGGCACCACGCGAGCAAGGTGGGCTACGACGATCAGGACAACATGGCCGAGGAACTCATCGCCGAAGGCATGGACGAGGCGGTGCATGAGCAGATGCTCGCGGCACGGCAGGAGCGGGATGCGGAGGATGCGGACGACGCCTTGGAAGACGAGGCGTGAATTGGTGATTGGCGGCAGGCCGCGGAAACCAATCGTTCATCACCCGTCACCAATCACTTTCCCCTCGTGCGGGGTTCTGCTTTCACTAGCGCGTGCCCGACGACTTCATCAGCAAAACCCTCGACGCCCCGGCGACCCCTTTCGACATTTCGCTGCGGCCTCCGATGTTCAGCGAATTCGCAGGGCAGGAGAAAGTCTGCGACCGGCTGGAACTCATGGTGCAGGCGGCGCAGCAGCGGGGCGATGTGCTGGAGCACATTTTGCTGAGCGGCCCGCCGGGTTTAGGCAAAACCACGCTCGCCTACATTCTCGCGCACGCGATGGGCGTGAACATCAAGAACACCAGCGGCCCGACCATCGAAAAGGCCGGCGACCTCGCCGGCCTGCTGACCACGCTGGAGCGCGGCGACGTGCTTTTCATCGACGAAATCCACCGGCTCCAACCCGCCATCGAGGAGTACCTCTACCCGGCGATGGAGGACTACAAACTCGACATCATCATCGACCAGGGGCCGAACGCGCGCAGCATCCCGCTGAATCTCCCGCGCTTCACGCTCATCGGCGCGACCACGCGCGCGGGCATGCTGAGCGCGCCGCTGCGCACTCGGTTCGGGATGAATTGCCGCCTCGATTATTACACCGCCGATGAGCTGCAAAAAATCGTCCAGCGCAGTGCGGGGCTGATCGGCCTGCCCATCGACGATCCCGGCGCGCTCGAAATCGCCGCCCGCAGCCGCGGCACGCCGCGCATCGCGAACAACCTGCTGCGCTGGGTGCGCGACTTCGCCCAAGTCCGCGCGGGCAACCGCGTGACCCGCGACGTGGCCGACCAGGCGCTGACCATGCTCGACATCGACGCGGACGGTTTCGACGAAATGGACAAGCGCATCCTCGAAGCGCTGATCCACAAATTCAGCGGCGGCCCGGTCGGGCTCAACTCGCTCGCCGTCGCCGTCGGCGATGATGCGGGAACGCTCGAGGATGTGCATGAGCCTTACCTCATCATGCAGGGCTACGTGAAACGGACGCCGCAGGGCCGCGTGGCGCTGCCGCTCGCCTACCGCAAGCTCGGCATGCCTGTACCGAAGCGGGACGGCGAACTGTTTGGGTAAAAGCGCGGAGCGTGTGCTCCGGGGAGCACGCGCGTCCCGGAGGTGCAGCGCTGCGCGCTGAACGCCGCGCTCGCGCAATCCGCCGGGGCTGTGCGAGCGTATCAACAACCAGCCGCGTGAAGAACATCGCCGACCAACACCTCAACCTGCCCGCCTACACGCCCGTGATGGTGCTGCCGGGCGCCTCCCTGTTTCCGCACTCGCTGCTGCCGCTCTACATCTTCGAGCCGCGCTATCGGGCGATGCTGGCGTGGAGCCTGGAGCAGCAGCGCATGTTTTGCGTGGCGCTGATGAAGCCGGGTCTCACCGAAGCGCAAACGCCGAACGATTTTCACCACATTGTCGGACTCGGGCTGGTGCGCGCGTGCGTGGCGCGCGGGGACGGCACCTCACATCTCATGCTGCAAGGGCTCGCCCGCGTGCGGCTCACCGGGTTTTTGCAGGACACGCCGTTTCGCCTCGCGGAAATGCGGGAGCTGCGCTCGCAGCCGCCCGAGCCGCACGAGGCCGAACTGCTTTCCGCAAAACTGCTCGGCGTCTGCGCGCAACTGCGCGAAAACGGGCTGCAGGTGCCCGAGGCACTGGACAAACAGCTCGCGCAAATCGAGGACGCCGCGGTGCTCGGCGATGTGATCGCGCACACCTTTCTGCGCGAAGCCGGGCACCGGCAGGATGTGCTCGAGGAACTGCGCGTGGGCGAGCGGCTGCGGCTGCTCATCCGCCATCTCACGGCGGAAATGCTGTAGGGGAACCTGACAGGTTCCCCTACAGCGGCGGGCCGAGCCCGAGCCGCGCGTGCTCTTCGAGCAGGTAGCGGTCGGTCATGCCGGAGAGGTAATCGCAGACCGTGCGGTGCAGGCCGTCGGCGGCGAGGCGTTTCGCGGTGGTGTCGCCGAGCAGTTCCGGCTGCGCGAGGTAGGCCTCGAAAACATCGCGCAGCAGCGCACAGGCGCGCTGGTTCGCACCCGCCACGCGCGGGTGGTAGTAGAGGTTCGCGTAGAGAAATTTCCGCAGCGCGCGGTTCGCCTGGAGCAGCGCGGCGCTGTAGCGGATGAGCGGCGCGGGCTGGCGGCGCACGTCGGCGGCGCTCGCCACTTTCGTGGCGGCGATAAGTTCCGCGCTGGTCGCGATCACGTCCTGCACCTGCCGGTCGATGATGCAGCGGATGACGTAACTGCGCAGTTCCTTGCCGGCGAGTTCGGGGAAATGCGTGCGCACTTCCTCGTAGCTGTGCTGCCACGCGGCCTGCTCGGCGAGCTGCTCGGGCGTGATGAGGTGGAAGTCGAGGCCGTCGTCGAGGTCGTGGCTGTAGTACGTGATTTCGTCGGCGAGGTTGGCGATCTGCGCTTCGAGCGAGGGGCTGAAGAACCTGTCGCCATCAGCCGGCGCGGTCGGCGGCGGGTCATAAAATTTGGCGTGCTTTTGCAAACCCTCGCGCACTTCCCACGAGAGATTCAGGCCGGGGAAACGCGGGTATTTCTGCTCGATGAGTTCGACGATGCGCAGGCTCTGGCCGTTGTGCTCGAAGCCGCCATAATCGCGCATCAGCCCGTGCAGCAGCTCCTCGCCGCTGTGGCCGAAAGGCGGATGCCCGAGGTCGTGGGCGAGCGCGATGGCTTCGGCGAGGTCTTCATTCAGCCCCAGCGCGCGGGCGATGGTGCGGCTGATGGACGCCACCTCGATGGTGTGGGTCAGGCGCGTGCGGAGGTGGTCGCCGGTGCCGTTGAGAAAGACCTGCGTCTTGTACTCGAGCCGCCGGAAGGCCCGTGAATGAATGATCCGCGCGCGGTCGCGCTCGTACGCCGTGCGGTGCGGATGCGGCGGCTCGGGATGCGCGCGCCCGGCGGAGTCGGCGGACTTTTGCGCATGCGGGGCGAGCGTCTGGCGCTCCTGCTGTTCCTTTTCAGCGCGCGTGCGGATCATCGGATTTTTTCGTTTTCGGTCTTCGCCAGATGCTCCCGCTCCAGCAACTCCCGCTCCAATCGCCGGCGCTCACGCCGCACATCGGCTCGCACTTTCACCATGTCGTAAAAAGCGAGCAGCACGGCGAGCAGCGTGATCCACGCGCAGCCCGCCCAATAGACGAGAAAGACGAGCGGATGCTCGCGCAGCAGCGACCACAAAAACGTGGAGCCCGCAAAGATCAGCACGAGCGCGGCGAGCACGCTGTAAAACATCACCAACCGCCGCGCCCGCTGGTCGCGGATGAGGCCCTTGCTGACTTGGATGATGAACTTGGCGTTGTTCACGGCAGCCGACTTTCAGGGATGGATGCGGAGGCGTCTAGTCTTGGATGTTCGTGATGGCTGCGGGCGACTGTAGGGGAAGCTGACAGCTTCCCCTAAAGTCGCCCGCAGCCCCC
>JANXWQ010000494.1 GCA_025351065.1 Chthoniobacter sp.
AGCAAAGCGCAGGCCGAACGCGCTGTCGCCGCCGTCATCGACGGCATCAAGGGCGGTCTGAAAAAAGGCAAGCCGGTGCAGCTCGTCGGCTTCGGCACCTTCAAAATCGCCCACCGCAAGGCGCGGCTCGGCATCAACCCGAAGACGGGCGAGAAGATCAAAATCAAGGCGTCCAAGAGCGTGAAGTTCGCCGCCGGCAAAGACCTCAAGTCGAAACTCGGCAAATAATTTCCCCCTCGTCCACCCGAGAAACCCCGTTTTGCCCCGTGCAAAACGGGGTTTTTCACGTACCGGCGCGGCGCAGGGTGTGCGTCTTGCTAGTTAATTTTGTCTCAAACCTGCCTTGGGATGAAATTCTCCATCGAAAAACAAACCTGCCTCGCCTTCTGCCTGGCGCTGGTGGTGTGCGTCGCGATCAGCGCGACCACCTACACGAATGTGCAGCGGCTCGGTGGCGAGGCGGTCATGCTGGCCCTGCTGGGTGGGCTGTCCTGGCTGACCGTGCGCGGGCTGCGCGTGCAGCGGCGCGTGGAGGCGGAGCTGCGCGCGGCCGAGGCGTTCAAGGCGCGGGTCTTTGCCGACAGCGCGGACGGCATGCTGGTGCTCGCGCTGGACGGCGCGCTGCTTTGCAAAAACCAGCGCGCCGCGGAGCGGTTCCAGCACTTCACGCCGGAGCAGTTCGCGCAGCTCCGCTGGGCCGACATCTGGCAGGCGGCGCACCGCACGGAAGCCGCGCAGGCGCTGGCCGGCGCGCAGGCCGGCCGCAGCGAAAGTTTCCGCGCGGAATGCTGTAACGTGGAGGGCGATCCCCGCTGGTGGGACGTGCTGCTCTCGCCGCTCCCGGACGCGGCCGGCCAGCCCGGCCAGCTCCTCGCGGTGCTGCGCGACATCACGGCCAGCCACGCGGCGGAGGAAAAGTACCGCACCCTTTTCGAGCAGTCGTCCAAGACCGAGCTGGCGCTGCGCGAAAGCGAGGAGCGCTTCCAGGTTTTCATGAACAACAGCCCGCTCGTCGCCTTCATCAAGGATGACGAGGGCCGGCTCGTGTACCTAAATGAAATCCTGGCGAAAAAATTCCAGGTGCAGCGCGAGGACATGATCGGCAAGACCGACTACGACTGGCTGCCGCTCGATGCGGCGCGCGCCGTCCTGGAGCTGGACCGCGCGGTGCTGGCCTCCGGCGAGTCCCGCGAGTTCAACGAATTCGTGCCCATGCCGAACGGCCAGACCGAGGAGTGGCTGGTGATGAAATTCTGCATGACCGGCTCCGACGGGCGGCGGCTGCTCGGCGGCGTGGGCCTGGACGTGACCGAGCAGAAAAAGGCCGACCGCGCCATGCAAGCGAGCGAGCAGAAATTCCGCGATCTTTTCGATGACGCGCCGGTGGCCTACCACGAGCTCGATCTCGACAGCCGCCTCACCCGCGTGAACGCCACGGAGCTCGCCATGCTCGGCTACCGGGCGGACGAAATGACTGGGCGCTCCGTGTGGAATTTCATCGTCGAGGAGCGGCCCGAGGAGGTCATGCCGCACACCATGGCGACGAATGCGCGGATCGAGTACCAATGCACTTTCCGGCGCAAAGACGGGCGCAAAGTCTCGGTGCTGATGCGCCAGAAATTCATCACCGATGCCAGCGGCGCCATCTGCGGCCGGCGGGCCACGCTCCAGGACATCACCGCGCTGAAGCGCACCGAGCGCGAGCTGCGCGACGCCGAGGAAAAGTACCGCAGTATTTTTGAAAACGCCACCGAGGGCATCTACCAGTCCACCCACGAAGGCAGCTACCTGAGTGTGAATCCCGCGCTGGCCAGGATGTACGGCTATGATTCGCCGGACGAGCTGATGGGCACCGTCACCCACATCGCGCGGCAGCTCTACGCCCAGCCGGGGCGGCGCGCGGAGTTTGCCGCGCAGATCCAGGAAAAAAACTTCGTCAGCGATTTCGAGTCCGAGATTTACCGCAAGGACGGCAGCAAAATCTGGATCTCCGAGCGCTGTCACGGCGTGCGCGACGGCGACGGCAAGCTGCTCTACTATGAGGGCACCGCCGAGGACATCACCGCGCGCCGCGAGGCCCAGCAGGCGATCAAGGCCGCGCGCGACGCCGCGCTCGAATCCACGCGGCTGAAGAGCGAATTCCTGGCCAACATGAGCCACGAAATTCGCACCCCGATGAACGGCATCATCGGCATGACCGACCTGCTGCTCGACACCGAGCTGACGCCGAAGCAGCGCGATTTCACGCAGACCATTTCCGGCAGCGCCGACGCGCTGCTTACAATCTTCAACGACATCCTCGATTTCTCGAAAATCGAGGCCGGCATGCTGTCCTTCGAGGAGATCGACTTTCACCTCCCATCCGTCGTCGAAAGCGCCGTGGAGCTGCTCGCGGCGCGCTCCGCGGCGAAGAAAGTGGAGATCGCCTCGCTCGTGTACCACGGCGTGCCCACTGGCTTGCGCGGCGACCCCGGCCGTCTGCGCCAGGTGCTCACGAACCTCATCGGCAACGCCGTCAAATTCACCGAGCGCGGCGAAGTCGTGGTGCGCGCCAACTGCCAGGAGGAGACGGACACGCACGCGGTCATCCGTTTCACGATCACCGACACGGGCATCGGCATCGAGCCCCTGGCGCTGGCGCGGCTTTTCCAGGCCTTTGTGCAGGCCGACGGCTCGACCACGCGGCGCTTCGGCGGCACCGGCCTCGGGCTGGCCATCTGCCGGCAGCTCGTGGAGCGCATGGGCGGCGAGATCGGCGTCACCAGCCAGCCGGGAAAAGGCTCCACGTTTTGGTTCACCGCGCGCTTTGCCCGGCAGGCCGCGGGTGCGACCGGGCGCGCGCCGCGCAAGGCCCCGCTCCAAGGTGTGCGCGTGCTCATTGTGGACGACCACGAGACCAACCGCACAATCCTGCATCATCTTTTCACCTCTTGGTCCATGCAGGTGCAGCAGGCCGTGAACGGCGAAGAGGCGCTCGCGCTGATGCGCTTCGCGGCGGGCCGCGGCAAGCCGTTTGACCTCACCATCCTCGACATGCACATGCCGGGCATGAACGGGCTGGAACTCGCGCGCGCCATCAAAAGCGAGCCGCCGCTGGCGGCCACGCGGCTCGTCATGCTCACCTCGGTCGATCATCACGACGAGCCCGGAGCGCTGCGCGAAAGTGGCGTGGACGGCTACCTCGTCAAGCCGGTCAAACAGTCCCCGCTTTTCGACTGCCTGAGCACGGTGCTTTCCGTCGATGTGGAAACCGGAGGCATCCAGGCCGGCCTCGTCGCGCTCGAGACCACGAAGCCCGCCCCGGCCGCGCTCGCCGGACTGAAGCTCGACATCCTCCTCGCCGAAGACAACGTCGTGAACCAGAAGGTCGCCATCTGCCAGTTGCAAAAACTCGGCTTGGAGCCCGACGTGGTGGCAACCGGCCACGCCGCGCTGGCCGCGCTCGCCGCCAAAAAATACGATGTCGTTTTCATGGACTGCCAGATGCCCGAGCTGGACGGCTACGCGGCCACCCAGGAGCTGCGCAAAACCGAGGGCGGCGCGCGGCACACCTGGGTCGTGGCCATCACCGCCAATTCGCTCGAAGGCGACCGCGAAAAATGCCTCGCCGCCGGCATGGACGACTACCTGAGCAAGCCGGTGCGACCTGCGGATTTGCTCGGCGCACTCAGCCGCTACCTGGGCACCGTGACCTACGTGCCCGCCGCGCCCGCGCCCGCCCAGCCGACGGGCTCGGCCGGTGTGATTGATCCGGCGATGCTCGCCGCCTTCCGCGAGATGGATGGCCCCGGCGGGGAAAATCTCCTCGACACGCTGATCGCCACCTTTCTCGAAAACACCCCCGCCGTGCTCGCCGAAGCGCGCGCCGCGCTGGCTCTCCAGTCGGCTTCGCAGCTTGAGCGCGCGGCCCATGCGCTCAAGGGCAGTTGCAGCAATTTCGGCGCAGAGGCCATGCGCGCCGCCTGCCAGCACCTCGAACAGGCGGGCCACGCCGGCACGCTGGCGCAGGCTCCCGCCATGCTCGCCGCCATCGAGCGCGAGTTTGCTTTCGTCCGGCTCGCATTGGAACGTGAACGCAGTCTGTGCGCCGCATGAAAATCCTCATCGCCGAAGACGATCCGGTGTCCGTGAAAATACTCCAGTTCACACTCGAGCACTACGGCCACGAGGTCATCGCAACGGCCAGCGGCACCGAGGCATGGGAGAAATTCGATGCCGAGCCGGTGCGCGTCATCGTCAGCGACTGGATGATGCCCGGCCTCGACGGCCTCCAGCTTTGCCAGAAAGTCCGCGAGCGCCCCAAGACCGACTACACCTATTTCATCCTGCTCACTGCCATCAACACCGGCCGCGACAACCTGCGCCAGGCCATGAATGCGGGCATCGACGACTTCCTCACCAAGCCGCTCGACCGCGAGGCCATCCTCATGCGCCTGCGCGTGGCCGAGCGCATTCTGGAATTCACCACGCAGATCCGCTTGCTCAAGGAACTCATCCCCATCTGCATGTACTGCAAGCGCATCCGCGACGACACGAACTACTGGGATCAGGTCGAGCACTACATCCACGAGCACACCGGCAGCAATTTCAGCCACGGCATCTGCCCCGAGTGCTTCGACAAACAGATCACCATCCTGAACCGGGCCGGTCTCACCATCATCCCGCCACCGGAGTAGCAGGCGGCCTTGGGGGAAAATAGGCGCCGGTCCGCGCCCATTGGCGGTCCCGAAAAAAGTCCGCGCTTTCCCCTTGCCAGACCCGCTTCCCCATCTACTTTGCGGCCCTCTTTCCCCCGACACTGGCGGCTCATCCGAGCAGCCCGGGAAGAAAGACCAACCGGAAACCCGAGGAACGTAATGAGCACATCAATGATTCAAATGCAGGAACTGATCGCGAAATCTCTTCGCGACTTCAAAGAGGGCAGCATCGTCAAAGGCCGCATCCTGGAGCTTCGCAACCGCGAAGTGCTGGTCGATATCGGTTACAAATCCGAAGGCGTCATCCCCGCCAGCGAGTTCGATGACATCGACGACCTCCAGGTCGGCGACGAGGTGGAGGTTCTCCTCTGCCGCCTCGAAAACGACGAAGGCATGGTCATCCTCTCGAAAGAGAAGGCCGCCTATCGCCAGAACTGGGAAAAAATCGT
>JANXWQ010000462.1 GCA_025351065.1 Chthoniobacter sp.
CGTCCTGGCTGTCGGTGGTGGTGCCGAGGGTCATGGTGCCGGCGTATTCCTTGTCCTCGGCCATGAGGAGATCCTGGATTTTCGTCCCCCGACCGAGCGTGAGGATGAGCAGGCCGGTGGCGAGCGGATCGAGCGTGCCGCAGTGGCCGACTTTCTTGGTATTCAGGCAGCGGCGGACGATGGCGACCACGTCATGCGAAGTCATGCCGGGGGCTTTATCTACGAGGAGGACACCGTCAAGGCTGGTCAAATTCATGGTCAATGGCTTGCAAAACTTTCTCCTGCACTTCGGCGAGCGTGCCGCTGGTGCGCGCGCCCGCGGCGAGCTTGTGGCCGCCGCCGCTGAACTGGCCGCAGACTTTGCTGACGTCGATCTTCGGCGACTTCGAGCGCAGGCTGATGCGGATTTTTCCGTCGGCCATTTCCTCGAAAAAAGCGGCGGCGATCACGCCGTCGATGGAGCGGATGTGGTCGATGAGTCCCTCGTTGTCCTCGGGCTGCGCGCCGAGCGCGCGCGCGGTCTCGGCGCTGAGGGCGAAGCTGGCGACGCGATCTTTGCTCGTGAACCGCAGGACATTCAGCAGCGCGCGGAGCAGCCCGATCCGGCGGCGCGGGTAGCTCTCGTACATCTTCTGCGAAAGCTCGCCGACTTTGACTCCGGCGCGGATGAGGTCGGCGGCGATTTCGTAGGTGCGGGCGGTCGTGTTCGGATATTGGAACGAGCCGGTGTCGGTGCTGATGGCGACGAAAAGGTTGTCCGCCATTTCGTAGGTCACCGGCAGGTCGCATTGGCGGAAAAGCTCGTAGAGCACCTGCCCGGCGGCCGGTGCGGTGGCATCGAGATAGGCGAGGTCGCCGTAGCGCTCGTTGGTGTGGTGGTGGTCGATGTTGATCCACACATCGGCGTGTGCAATGGCCGTGCGCGCGGTGCCGGCGCGGTTCTCCACGGCGTTGTCGAGGACGATGGCGACGTCGAAACTCTGCGGCTCGGCGGGCGGCGGCGTGACCAGGTCGGAGCAGGGGAGGTAGCGGAATTTTTCCGGCATGCCGTCCTCGTTCCACGCGGTCACGTCTTTGCCGAGCTGCCGGAGGCAAAGGGCCATGGCGAGGGTGCAGCCGAGCGCATCGCCGTCGGGGCGCATGTGGCTGATGACGACGAAACGCATGCGCGCGCGCAGCACGGCGGCGATGTCGGCGAGGGCGCAGTTACTTTTCATTGGGCAGCGGCGGGGCTCCGAGCTGGTCGTCGGGCGGGATTTCGATTTCTCCGAGGAGGTCGATGATGCGGTTTCCGCGCTCGATGGATTCGTCGAGTTTGAAATGCAGGTGCGGCGTGAACTTGAGGACGACCCGCTTGGAGAGCAGGTGCTGCAAATTGACGCGGCTGGCGTGGAGTCGCGCCATCGCCTCTTTGGCGTCGTCCTCGCTGCCGATGACGCTGACGAAGACGTGGGCGTGTTTCAGGTCGGCGGTGATGTCCACCTGCTGCACGGTGACGAGCGCGGCGTGGAAGGTGACCTCGCGGTTGATGATCTCGCTCAGCTCGCGGCGGATGAGTTCGTTGACCCTTTCAAGACGGTGCTTCATGGGAAGTGGAGAGTTGGTGGTGGTGAGCCGTCGGTCGTGAGTCGGACGCGGCGGAGGTGAGAGCCACGTCTCTCAACTCTCAACCCGCAACTCTCAACCAATCCGTCAGAGCTTCTGCGGGAGTTTTTCGAGGGTGTAGCACTCGATGACGTCGCCGGGTTCGTAGTCGTTGAAATCGCCGAGCTTAATGCCGCACTCGAGGCCCGAGCGGACCTCTTTCACGTCGTCTTGGAAACGGCGCAGCGTGGCGAGCCCGCCGTCGTAGATCGGCTGGCGTCCGCGGAGTACGCGGGCGCGGCCGGTGCGGGAGATGCGCCCGTCGATGACGGCGCAGCCGGCGACGAGCCCCTTGGTCAGCTCGAACACTTTCTTCACCTCGGCGTGGCCGATGACGGCTTCGCGGGTCTCGGGGTCGAGCAGGCCGGCCATGGCCTCTTTCACTTGGTCGATGAGTTCGTAGATGATCGAGAAGAGCTTGATCTGCACACCTTCGCGCCGGGCGATGTTGGCGGCGGTGGCCTCGGTTTTGATGCAGAAACCGACGACGACGCAATCGCTCGCGCCGGCAAGTTGGATGTCGCTTTCGCTGATCGGGCCGACAGCAGAATGGACGATGTCGAGGTCGATTTTCTTGCTCTGGATTTCTTTGAGCGCAGTGGTGATGGCTTCGAGCGAACCTTGCACGTCGCTCTTGAGGATGATCTTGAGCTTCTTGTGCTGGCCTTCCTTGAGTGTGTCGAAAAGGCTTTCGAGCGTGGCGCGCTGCGGCGTGGCGAGCTTGCCGAGACGATCTTTTTCCACGCGCTCCTCGCCGAGACTCTCGGCGGCGCGCTCGCTTTCCATGACCACGAATTCGTCGCCCGCAAACGGCAGGCCGGAAAAGCCGAGCACACGGCACGGCGTGGACGGGCCGGCTTCCTTGATGGGCTTGCCGAGGTCGTCGATGAGCGATTTCACCTTGCCGAAAAACTTGCCGCAGATGAACGGCATGCCGGGTTTCAGCGTGCCCATTTTCACAATGATCGTGGCGGTGGGGCCGCGGCCCTGCTCGACCTGTGCCTCGATGACGGAGCCGCGCGGCGTCTGCTGGGCGCTGGCTTTGAGTTCGAGCACTTCCGCTTCGAGCTGGATGCGTTCGAGCAGTTCGTTCACGCCCTGGCCCTTGAGCGCGGCGACGGGGATGACGCCGATGGTGCCGCCCCAGTCCTCGGGCGCGAGGCCCTTTTCCTGGAGCTGGCCTTTGACTTTGTCGAGGTTCGCGCCGGGCGTGTCCATTTTCGTGACGGCGACAATGATGCCGACCTTCGCGGCTTTGGCGTGATTGATGGCCTCGATGGTCTGCGGCATGATGCCGTCATCGGCAGCGACGATGAGGACGACGATGTCGGTGACGCTCGCACCGCGGGCGCGCATGGCGGTGAAGGCGGCGTGGCCCGGGGTGTCGAGAAAAGTGATCTGGTGGCCGGCGTGGGTGACGCTGTAGGCGCCGATGTGCTGGGTGATGCCGCCCGCCTCGCCCGCA
>JANXWQ010000519.1 GCA_025351065.1 Chthoniobacter sp.
AGCTTTGGTATCGCGCGCATGAGTCCCGCACGCCGCGCGCCGAGCCGTGGTCCGTGGCGCTGCCCGCGCACGAGGCCGGCTTTCGCGAACTCACTTTCCCGGAATCCACGCGTGCGATCCTGCGCTACAACGAGGCTCAATCCGCGACGTGGGCCGACGCGGGAGGACGTCAGTGGTCGCTGGTTTTTCTGCGCTGGTTTCCGGGGCGGGCCTCCGCGCAACTCGCGCGCTCGCACGGGCCGGAGATTTGTCTTCCCGCGAGCGGTGCCGTCCTGCGTTCCGACCTCGGTCTCCGGCGCTGGCAAATTTCCCAAACCGACCTGGTGACCCACGCCTACATTTTCGGAATCCGGGATCGTGAGATGTACGTTTTCTACTGCCTCTGGGAAGATCAGCCGCCCGACGATGCGCCGCAGAGCACGCGCGTCCGCATGACCACGGCCAGCCGGCTGGAGGCGGTGTGGAAAGGCCGGCGCAATCTCGGCCAGCAGGTTCTCGAAGTCGCCGTCGCCGGCCCCCGCGATGCGGACGAAGCCGAGGCGGAAGTCGTCCGCCTGCTCGGCGGCGTGATCCACCGAAAAGAGAAATTCCCATGACCAAACCCCAGATCATTCAGCGCGCCCCTCTCCTCGCATTTCTCCTCGCCCCGCTCCTCGCGGCGTCCGCATTTTCGGCGGAGCCAAAAGCGCCCGCCGATCTCGGCATCGAGTTGGTCGCGATTCGCGCGGGCACTTTCCTCATGGGCAGTCCGGTGGGCGAACCGTGGCGCAATGCCGACTCCGTGACCGGCGAAGGGCCGCAGACGAAGGTGACGATCTCGAAACCGTTCTGGCTCGCGAAGACCGAGACGACGCGCGCGCAGTATGAGGCGCTGATGGGCAAGACCGAGGACCCGTGGTCGAAAAAGACCGCCGATGAGTGGACGAAACAGGGCGCGGATTTCGGCAAATTCCCCGCGGTGAATGTGACGTGGGAGCAGGCGCGCGACTTTTGCAAAAAGCTCACCGAGCGCGAGCGCGCCGCGGGCCGGCTGCCCGCGGGCCTCGCCTATGCGTTGCCCACCGAGGCGCAGTGGGAATACGCCTGCCGCGCCGGCACGACCACGCGCAACCCCGCCGCCGAGAGCGACGACGCGCTCGCGGACATCGCGTGGTACGTGAAAACGACCGGCCCTTTCAACCGCGGCACCATGCCCCGCATCCAGCCCGTCGGCGGCAAAAAGCCCAACGCGTGGGGCCTGCACGACATGCTCGGCAACGCCCGCGAATGGGTGCTCGACTACATCGGCCCCTACCCAGGCGGCGAAGCCACCGACTCGCGCGGCCCGAAGGAACCCGTGAAAGCAAACATGGCCTTCCGCGTCCAGCGCGGCGGCGCATGGATCGACGCCAAAAGCAAACTCCGCAGCGCCGCCCGCGGCTGGAGCGACCCAGCCTTCGGCTCGCAGAAAGGCTTCCAAGAAGGCACCGTCGGCTTCCGCGTGGCGGTGGTGGCGGAATAGGAACTTAGCCCCATCAACCGTCCGCGCCCAAACCCTTAGCTTCGCAACGAGGGACAAGTGTCACGAAGTCAGGAAGGTTTTGTATGAGAGTCAAAGACTGCGACGATCTCTTCAGCTACTAAACCGCGAAAGTGAACCAACTTGCCGTCGATCACCGTGACTTCAAGGCAAGCCGATCCATTTTTTGAGTGTCGCCTTAGCTTTACCGCTATTGCCAGAAGTGCGGTTCTCCGAGAGTCGCCAAGCAATGAGGTTCATAGTAACGCGGTCGGGAGTTTTGGAAGCAGCGGCAGTGACAAGCTCTGACCAGATAGCAAAGTCAGCGCGCTTGTGCGAACGCAATGGGTATGTACGGAAAAACTCAACGAGCACAAGGCAGCCGGAAATAGAATTGACAGCCCATTCAGCGCGGGCAGCAAAAATTGTCCCACAGCCAGCACGGCGTGCGTTTGGTGTGAACTCGCCAGGTGCGCTGCCGATAAAGTTGAAACGCGTAAATACAGCTTGAATGAGGTCTGCGTCCTTTTGTAAGCAGAGGTTGAAGCGCGGGCGAGCGCAACGCGTGCTGCGATCACAACGGAATGTGAATGAAGCCTCGCCATCGCAGAACCCGACGAACCAGTTGTTCCATTCAGCTTCCTTAAAATTTGGGGACGATGCGGTGTTCATAAGATAAACGTAATGCGCTATGGAAGAGTTGTAACTTGGCAACCTCCACTGGGAGAAGGCTGCTGGCATGGATCGCGCCGAGTCGGCCTTTGGAGGCGCTCATTGTAGTGCTTCTCAGCGAGAAGAATGGCCCAATCTGAATCCGAAAGGGTTTGCGCCCGCTCGGTGGCCGTACGGGTGACTGGCTTTTTGTTCTGATTTGCTTTCATGATTCTTAGGGGGCGCTCGTGTTACAGATTCAAAACGCAATGAAGCGAGCGATTCCACCTCGTTCCTCGTGACCAAGCTCCCGCTTGATCATGCCAATGTCTGCGAAGCTTTGCTTCGTCCACGGGTGAAAGACAGGGAGGCGTGGCTTGGCCCAGCGGCGACGCGTGAAGCTGGAGCTTCGGGGACAAGGGCATGCCCAAACTGGAGCTTTGGGCACGAGGGAAACTCTCCGCCGATCATGTGCGCCAAAGGCGCAATTCATCCCAGCCTGGGGCAACGCCCCAGGAAAAACGCCGCCCGGCAGATGCAGGGCTGAAAGCCCGATTCATCCATTAGGCCGCCTATCCGATGAGACGGGCTTTCAGCCCTGATGCCGCACGGATGCGGAAACCTGGGGCGATGCCCCAAGCTGCGATGAGGAGGGCCGTTGGCCCGCCGGGACTTTCGGTGCGCCATCTTAAATGGCGGGCAGGTGCGTGTTCTCCTTGCGCGCTTTCAAAGTCCGGCAATCTTCGCCTACGTTTTTGCCAACTATTTTCCCTATGCGTGCATTTCCGATTTTCCTCGCCGCCGTCGCCATTGTCGCTCCCGTGATCCGCTCGCGCTCAAAGCCGTGCGCCTTTTTGAAAACGACACCGAGCTGAACGCCGACACCCAGGCCGAAACCGCCGACGCCACCCTGCGCCCCGCCGTCTTCAGCGTGCGCCTGCCGCAGCCGAAGGCCGGCGCGAAATACCTCGTGCGCGCGACCGCCACCGGCGGCGCGGACAGCGCGGGCGTCGTGCTCTCTCGCGCCGAGCCCGCCGCTACTTTCAACAAGGACGAGTGGGCCGGCATCGGCGGCTGGGGCGGCAAGGAAATCAAAGCCGCGCCGGAAATCACCGAGGGCTGGCACGAGCTGGAATTCGACGCGGGCAAGTTCCTCCGCGAGCCGGGGCCGGTCTTTGTGCTCTTCAAATACCACAGCTACTCCAGCCCGCGCGTGATGAACGCGCGCCTCTTCGTGGATGGCCGCGAAGTC
>JANXWQ010000579.1 GCA_025351065.1 Chthoniobacter sp.
CGCCGCCGGTCATTTATGAGGCGGGCGGGCGGCGGCAGCTCATCATCTGGCACCCGCAAGCGCTGTGCTCGCTCGATCCCGAGACCGGCACTGTTTTTTGGAGCGAGCCGGGCAAGGCCAACGCGGGCATGACCATCGCCACCCCGCGCCAGTCCGGCGATCTGCTCTACGTCAGCTCTTTCTACAATGGCTCGGTGATGATGCGCCTCGCCGCGGACAAACCCACGGCGACGAAAATCTGGCAGAGCGCCAAAGCCAGCGAGCGCGACACCGACGCGCTGCACACGGTCATGTCCACGCCTTTCGTCGAGGACGGCTACATCTACGGCACCTGCAGCTACGGCCAGCTCCGCTGTCTCAAAGCGGACACCGGCGAGCGCGTGTGGGAGACTTTCGCCGCTACGACGGGCGACCAGCCGGTGCGCTGGGGCAATGCCTTCCTGATCAAAAACGGCGCGCGCTTTTTTCTCTTCAATGAAAAGGGCGACCTCATCATCGCCCGGCTCACGCCCGCCGGGTACGAGGAAATCAGCCGCGCCCACCTGCTGGACGCCGACAACACCGACCCCGGCCGCGCGGTCGTCTGGTCGCACCCGGCCTTTGCCAATCGCAGCGTCTTCGCGCGCAATGACCGGGAAATTGTCTGCGTGTCGCTGGCGCAATGAAGCGCGCGTTGCAGGTGCGAGTGGTGATGTTCGTGCTGGCGCTTTTTGCCGCGGCTTGCGGCGCGCTGCGGGCGGAGGAGCCGCCCGTGCTGACGGTGCCGGTGCGGGTGCATCTCATGCAGTCGGAGCAGGACACGGCCATGAACACGACGCTGACTGAGGACGACGTGATGCGCATTTTCACCAAGGTGAACAAAGTCTGGGCACCGGCGGGCATCAGCTTCGTGCTGGAGTCGGTGGGCGTCACGCGCATGGCGGCGGCGGGCGGCGCGATGCCGCGTGAACGGCTCCTCAAAGCCGGGCTGAATGTGTGCTACGTGAAGGACATGAAGGACAACGGCTTTTGGTCCGGCCAGCTCGCGCTGGTGAAGGACACGGCCTGGCTGAAAAAAGTGCCCGGCGGGCTCGATGAGCCAATCCCGCGCGTGACCGCGCACGAGCTGGGTCACGCGCTCGGGCTGGAGCACCGCCAGGATGTGAC
This sequence comes from Chthoniobacter sp., assembly GCA_025351065.1. GTDB lineage: Bacteria > Verrucomicrobiota > Verrucomicrobiia > Chthoniobacterales > Chthoniobacteraceae > Chthoniobacter. The sequence goes on from JANXWQ010000579.1 coordinate 1,147, forward strand.
GAATCTGATGGCCTCGGGGACGACGGGCTTTTCGCTGAACGAGGAGGAAATCGCGAAAGCGCGCACCGGGGCGGCGAAGTTTTCGGCGGTGGCGAAGGACCCTGCGGCGGATGCGGCGCGGTAGAGAAGTGCGGGAGGTTTTTGCTCTCAACGCAGAGACGCGGAGGACGCAGAGGCGGAGACAGCGGGCATCGTGCGGGGGCAACGAATTTCGCTGAGCCAAATCGTTGCGCTCTCTGCGTCTCTGCGCAAAAAAAGACGCACCGCTCGCCCGTGAGTGGGCCTGCTCGGCGCGGTCTATTTCATCTTCCGCTCGTAGCGCAGTGGCGGCAGCGCGCGGACGGCGCGGAGGAAAGTGGCGGGCGGCGGGGCGGCGGGGGCGTAGCGCAGGCGGGTGTAGAGGGCGGCGATCTCACGGATCGCCGCGGCCTGCGGCGCAAAGCGCTCGGCGGCGCGCTCGCCGTAGCGGGCCGGGCCTTCGCACGGTTCGCGTGGGAGCCCAGCGGCGGCGAGCGTGCGGCAAAAGCGGGCGTAGGCGCGCGCCGCCTCATCGCCCGGCGGACGGCCGGGCCGGCGCTGCCAGAGGCCGATGCTGCCGAGGATCAGCGCGCTGACCGCCGCGACCCAGACGAGGATTTCCAGCCACGCAAAACCGCCGAAGCCGAGCGCGCGGAAGGCGGCCTGCTGGTTCTCCTCGTCGAAGCCGAGGATGCGCAGATCCCACTGGTAATTCACGTTGTCCCACCCGAGGCGGATTTCGTGGCGGATTTCGCGCCAGCCGGTGGCCGCGGCGGACGGCGTGGCGGCGTCGGGCGCGGCGGCGGCGCGGCTTTCGAGGAAGCTGTCGAGCCCCGAACTGAGCCGCTCGGGCGCGATCATCTCGGTGGGATCCACCCGCGCCCAGCCCTCGCCTTTCAGCCACACCTCGCACCACGCGTGCGCGTCGCTCTGCCGCACGATGACGTAATGCCCGCCCGCGTTGTATTCGCCCCCGTGGTAGCCCAGCACCACGCGCGACGGCACGCCCGCCACGCGCATGAGCGTGGCAAAGGCGGCGGCATAGTGCTCGCAAAAGCCGGCCCGGCGCACGAAGAGAAATTCGTCGAGCGGATCGGCGGAGGCGTAGGTGCCGGGTTCGAGCGTGTAGGTGAAACGCTCGTGGCGGAAGTAATGCAGCGCCGCATCCACCAGCTCGCGGTCGCTGCGATGCGCGGTGCGCCAGTCGGTGACGAGCTTTTGGACGTGCGGGGAAATGCGCGCGGGTTTTTCCGCGGCTGCGTCACGCTGCGCGGCGGGTGGGGAGGTCTCGTGGTTCTCGGGCTGCGAGACGACGTCGTACTGCAGGCGTTTCAGCACGGGGTGCGCCGTTTGCAAAAAGCCGCCGGCTTGCAGCCGTGCACCGCGCACCTCGCCCGCGGGCTGATCGAGGGCAAAAAGCCAGCGCGCACCGTGCGGCTCCATGATGATGTGCTGGCGCACCGGCGTGCCGCCGAGCTGGCCGGCGCTGCGCTCAGGGAGCATCGGGTTGCCATGCACCCAGGTCAGTCCCTCGCCTTTCCAAAGCACGACTGCGCGCCAGTACATCGCGGTCATCGAGGGCACGTTGCCGTCCAGAAAATGTGCGCGGAAGACGGTCGCCTTGCCCAGCGCGAGCGTGGCGATGCTGCCGGGCGAAAGGCTGTCCGACATCCCGCCGCTGCCAGTCAGCGGCTGGCTGAACTGCATGGCGAACTGCTGCTGCGAGCGCGGGAAAAAAACGAACAGCAGCGCCACGATGGGCAGCGCCTGCGCGAGCAGCACCGCGCCGAGCCGCGCCGAGCCGCGGAACCGGCCGGCGCTTTGGCCCCGGTGAAAATGGACGAGCGCGGCGAGGAGCAGCGCGATGACGGCCGCGACGTAGAGCCAGATGACGAAGGCCTGCGTGAAAAACAAATCGCACAGCGCAAGGAAGCAGCCGAGCAGTGCGACGACTTGGAAATCGCGGACGGTGTTGGTTTCGATCAGCTTCAGCGCGACGAGCAGCAGGATGATGTTCAGCCCCGGCTCGATGCCGAGCGCGGTGCCGTAGGTCAGCGCGATGCCGCCGACGCCGAGGCCGAAGAGCACGACTTTCGCGGGCAGTGCGAGCAGCCGCGCGCCGCGCCGGTTCATCAGCAGCCGCGCGGCGCCGGCGGCAAAAAAAAGCGCGATGACCCACGGCGCGAGGCGCGAAAAAAGCGGCGCGGTGGCGAGCGCGAGGCCCAGCGCGACGGCGGCGAGCGGGGCCGTGGCGATGGCGCTGACGGGGCGGTGCAGGAGGTTCATCGCGGCGGAATTTCGGCGGCGCTTTCGTACGCGGCGAGCGCGCGCAGGCAGGCGTGGTAGTGCGCTTCGCCGCGCGCGGGCGCGAGCGTCTGGCCCGGCAGCCGCAGGCCGTAGGCGGCACTGCCGCGCTCGGCCTGCACGACCCAGCGGGCGAGCTGGCCGAGCCGCGCCTCGTCGTCGAGTGACACGAGCTGCTGCCAGTCGAGGTCGAGAATGTCGTCGGCCTCGCCGGTCCATTGCTTGATGAGCAGCGGCTGGCCGCGGGCCGCGGCTTTCCAGTCGATGTGCCGCTGGGATTCGCCGGTCTGCCACGAGCGCACGCCGCCGTAGTCGTCGCCCGCCACGCGCTGGCCGGTGCGCGGCTCGCGCACCGGCGCGTGCGCGCGGGGCAGCGGCAGCGCGCCCTCGGGGCGCGGGTAAACGCAGTGCGGCTGGCGCAGTCGGACGGCGCGGCGCGCGGTGCAAAAGCCGAGCGGGAAAATGCTGGCCGCCCGAAGATCAAGCGTGGCAAAGCATCCGCGGCGCATCGCCGGCACGCCGAGCGGTGCGCGCTCCACGCCGGTCGCGCGGATTTCATCGAACCGCGCGGGCTCCGCGCCGCCCGCCACGCGCACGGCGATGCCGGTGTGCGTGCGGCCCCGGTCGGATTCCGCGACGAGCGTGACGGCGAGATTTTCGCCGGCAAAAACCGGCGCGATGGGCTCTCCGGAAAAGACGATGCCGCGCAGATTCGCCCAGGTGTGGACGACGGAAACGGCGGCGACGCCCGCGAGCGTGAAGGCCAGCAGATAGGCCGCGCCGTTCGTCTGGCTCGCGCCCGCGTACCACATGGCCAGCAGCACCGCGGCGAGGCCGATGGTGTTGCGGTTCGGCAGCACCCAGGTGCGGGAACGCGGCGGCGGCGCGCTCATTTGCCTACGGCACCGCGACCTCGCGGAGAAGGCTCTGGGCCAGCGCGCGCCCGCTTTCCGCCGATTCCAAATCCTGCCCGAGCCGGTGCGCCATGACGCTCGCGCCCACGGCCTGCAAATCCTCTGGCAGCACCATTTCACGGCCCTGCATGAGCGCCCAAGCCTGCGACGCATGCAGCAGCGCGAGCCCGGCGCGCGGCGAAAGCCCGGTGCGATGCCGCCGCCGGCTGGCGTCCAGCAGGTCTTGCAAATAATCGAGCAGCGCGGGCGACGTATGCACGGTGCGGACGCGCGCCTGGAGGTCGGCGAGCGCCTCGGCATTCATCACCGGCGGCAGCGTGCGCATGAGGTCGCGGCGGTCTTTGCCGAGCAGCATCACGCGCTCGGCGGCGCGGTCCGGCACGCCCAGCTCGATGCGCATGAGGAAGCGGTCGAGCTGCGATTCCGGCAGCGGAAACGTGCCGACCTGATGCTGCGGATTCTGCGTGGCGAGGACGAAAAACGGGGCGGGCAGCGGGTGGGTGACGCCGTCGATGGTGACGTGGTTTTCCTCCATCGCCTCGAGCAGCGCGCTCTGCGTTTTCGGTGTCGCGCGGTTCACTTCGTCGATGAGCACCACCTGCGAAAAAAGCGGCCCGGCGTGGAAGGTGAAACGCTGGCGGTCACGGTCGTAGATCGAGTTGCCGAGGATGTCGGCGGGCAGCAAGTCGCTCGTGAACTGAATGCGCCGGAACTCCAGTCCCAGCGAGCGCGCGAGCGCCTGCGAGAGGGTGGTTTTGCCCACGCCCGGCAGGTCCTCGATGAGCAAATGTCCGCGCGCGAGCACGCACGAAATCGCCAGACGTACGGCGTCCTGCTTGCCGACGATGATTTCGCTGACTTGCGCGACGAGCGCCTCGATGCGGGTTTTCATGCGGCGGGAAGGTCGTTGGCCGCCAGCGGGTTGTCGAGGGGCGGTGGCGGGACTTCGATGGGCGTGGCGCAGTTCGGGCAGTCGGCGATGGTGCCGACTTCGGCGGTGGTGACGGCGAGGCGCTGGCCGCAGTGCGGGCAGGCGAATTTGAAAACCACGGGCTCGGCGGGCGGCGCGAGTTCGGGGCGCGGGGCGGGTGGCAGCGGCGGGGTGGGGCGCGGCTCGTCGCGCACGGGGACGGGCTGCGGGAGTGGGGTGGGCGGGAGCGGGCGTTCGACGGGCGCGGGGTCTTCGCTGGTGGAAAGCGCGGGCTTTTTCGCGAGCAGCCAGCGCAGCGCGAGGACGGCGGCGAAGGCGCAGGCGACGGCCACGCCATAGACGATCCAGAATCCGGGGCGCGTATGAAAATGCTGCTCGTAGCCGAAGCGCGCGCCGTACGCGGCGAGTCCGAGCGTGCCGAGCCAGAGCGCGAAAAAAAGCAGCAGCCAGCGCAGCCCGCTGCGGCCCTTTTTTTCCGCCGCGGCGAGCAGCCGCAGCGCGAGCCACGCGAGCAGGGCGATGACGGGGAGATGCGCGGGGAGGGACGCGAGCAGGCGCACGGCGGCTAGAGCGTTGCGGGCGTTTGCAGCAGCGTGCCGATGCGCTGGAGGAGCCGGCCCGCGCCGCCGCCGTCGAGCACGCGGTGGTCAAAGCTGAGCGTGAGCTGGGCTTCGGTGACGGGCACGAATTGCGCGGTTTTCTTGTCCCAGCTAGGGACGGTGCGGCCCGCGCCCATGCCGAGCACGAGGGTCTGCTCGGGCAGCGGAATCGGCGTCGCCCACTCGAGGCCGAAGGTGCCGAAATTTGTGACCGTGGCGATGCTGCCGCCCTGCGCGCTCGCGGGCAGGCGGCGCTGGCGGGCGAGTTCGACAAGCTCGTTGTAGCGGACGGTCATTTGCGCGAGCGGCGTGCGGTCGGCATCGCGGATGACGGGGACGAGCACGCCGTCCTCGGCTTCGACGGCGAAGCCCACATCGATGGCGCGCGGATGCACGATCTTGTCGCCGACGAGGCGCCCGGCGGGCGCGCTGTTTTCGCCGAGCGCGACGGCGAGGGCGCGCAGAGCGTAGAGCGCGGGGCCGGGTTTTGGGTCGCAGGTTTTGCGATGCGCGAGCATGGCGTCGAGGCGGATGGGCATGCCGACGGTGGCGAGCGGGCGCGACCACGAGCGGCGCATGGCGTCGGCCACGGCCACGCGCATGGAGGAGGCGGGGCTGAGCTTGTGATGATCGAGCGCAGAGAGAAATTTTTCGAAGTCCTCCACGGTCACGCGCCCCGCCGCGCCGCTGCCGGCGATGCCCGCGAGGTCGGCGGCGTGCAGTCCGAGTTCGTTCATGCGCGCCTTCATCCGCGGCGACATGAAGCCCGCGCCCGCCGCATGCGCGGGCACCGGCAGGCCGCGCACGGTGGGCTGCACGCCGGACGGTTTTTTCTCCGCGGCGACGGGCACGCCATTCGTCGGCGTCTCACCGGCCACGGAAGCGGGCGCATCGAGCCCGGTGCGTTTGGCCTCGGCGTCGCTGACTTCGAGAAAACCGAGCGTCGCGCCGACGGCGTAACTTTGCCCGACCTCGATGAGCAGCTCCGCGACGGTTCCCGAGCACGGCGCGGTCACGCCCATCGTCGCCTTGTTCGTTTCGACTTCGAGGATGTCCTGGTCGCTGCCCACGGCGTCGCCGATTTTGATGGGGATGAGGACGACCGTCGCCTCGGCAATCGACTCCCCAAGCTGCGGCATGATGATCGGAATTCTCGGCATGTTCTTGGTTTCTACATTCCCAAAAGCGCGCGCATTTTTGCGCTGATGGTTTTCGCGGTCGGGCGGTGCGTGCCCCAGAGGTTGGGGTGAAAAGGGACGGGCGTGTCCTTTGCATTGAGCCGCTGCGGCGGCGCGTCGAGCAGGCCGAAGCCTTCCGTGGCAATGCGCGCGAGAATTTCCGCGGTCACGCCGCCCCACGGCCAGGCCTCGCCGACCGCGAGCACACGTCCGGTGCGCGCCACGCTGGCAAGCACGGTGTCGGTGTCGAGCGGCTTGATCGAGCGGAGGTCGATGACCTCGATTTCCCAACCCTCCAGCGCCAGCTCCTCGGCGCACGCGAGCGACTCGTGAACCATCGCGCTGTAAGTCACGATCGTCGCGTCGCGGCCGGCGCGGGCGATGCGCGCTTTGCCCGTGGGCATGGCCTCGGTCGGCAGCGTTTCCGCTTTCAAATGGTAGTAGAGATATTTGTGCTCGCAGAAGATCACCGGGTCGTCGATGGCGACGGCTTCGAGCAGCATGGAATAGGCGTCTTCGACGGTGGCGGGCGTCATCACGATGAGGCCGGGGTAGTGCGCGTAGAGCGCTTCCATGCTCTGGCTGTGAAACGGCCCCGCGCCCGCCGTGCCGCCGCTCGGCAGGCGGATGGTGATCGGGCAGGGGACGTTCGTGCGCCAGTGGAGCGTGGCGGCGTGGTTCACGATTTGGTTGAAGCCGACGGTCGAGAAATCCGCGAACTGCATCTCGATGATCGGGCGCATCCCCTCGATGGCCGCGCCGATGGCGCTGCCGACCATCGCATCCTCGCTGATCGGCGCGTCGAGCACGCGACCGGGAAATTCCTGCGCGAGATTTTTCGTCGCCTTGAACGCGCCGCCAAACGCGCCCACATCCTGGCCGTAGATATAAACGCGCGGATCGTCGGCGAGCGCGCGGGCCTGGGCTTCGCGGATGGCTTCGAGATACGTGATCATTCGGCGTGAAAGCCCTCGCTCAAATGCCGTGTCGCGAGCGCGCACCAGTCCTCTGCGCCGGGATCCGGCGCGGGTTCGCGCAGAGTGGTGGCGACGG
>JANXWQ010000587.1 GCA_025351065.1 Chthoniobacter sp.
GCTTCACCCGGCTCACCGGCTACCCCGAGGCCGAGCTGCTGGGGCAAAGCTGCGCGCGGCTCCAGGGGCCGGACACCGATCCGGAGACACGGGAAAAACTGCGCGCGGCGGTACATGGCGACGGTTTTTTCGACGGCGAAATCCTCAACTATCGCCAGGACGGCACGAGCTTCTGGAACGCCCTGCTCATCTCTCCCGTGCGCGATCCGCGCGGCACGATGACCGGCTTCCTCGGCGTCCAGCGCGACATCACCCCGCGCCGGTGCGCCGAGCGCGAGCGGGAGCAGCTCGACCGCAAAATGCAGGAGATGCAAAAGCTCGAAAGTCTCGGCGTGCTGGCCGGCGGCATCGCCCACGATTTCAACAACCTCCTCACCAGCGTCCTCGGCAACGCCAGCATCGCCGCGCTGGAGTTGCCGCCTGACTCGTCCCTCCACGATTGCATCGCGCAGATCACCGAGGCTGCCCGCCGCGCCGCGGACCTGTGCAAACAGATGCTCGCCTACTCCGGGCGCGGCCGTTTCATCGTCCAGAAACTCGACCTCGGGCAGCTCGTCGAGGGCACCACGCAGATGCTGCAGATTTCCATCAGCAAAAAAGCGGTTCTCCATTTCCACCTGGAAAAAGACCTGCCGCCGATCGAGGCCGACGCCACGCAGCTCCGGCAGGTCATCATGAACCTCGTCATCAACGCCTCCGAGGCCATCGGCGAAACGGACGGTGTGATCAGCCTCTCGACCGGCCTCGCCCGCGTCGATCGCGCCTACCTCGCAGGCACCCTCATGGATGCCAGCCAGCCGGAAGGCGAATACGTTTTCCTCGAAGTCGCCGACAACGGCAGCGGCATGGAGCCGGAGACGCTGGGCAAAATTTTTGATCCGTTTTTCACCACGAAATTCACCGGCCGCGGGCTGGGGCTCGCCGCCGTGCTCGGCATCGTGCGCGGCCACAAAGGCACGCTGAAAGTTTCCTCCGAACCGGGGCGGGGTACTACTTTCAGGCTGCTCTTCCCCGCCGCCCGCGGCACCGGCGAAACACCCGCCGTCGCGCCCGCCGCGCCCGCCGCGCCTGCCGCGCCGGCCGCCTGGCGCGGCGCGGGCACGGTGCTCGTGGCCGATGACGAGGAGACTATGCGCAGCACCCTCGCGCGCATGCTGCCCCACCTCGGCCTAGAGCCCGTGCTCACCGCCGACGGGCGGGAAGCCGTAGAAATCTTCCGCGCCGACCCCGGCCGCTTCACGCTCGTGCTCCTCGACCTCACCATGCCGCACCTCGACGGCGAGCAGACTTTCGCCGAACTCCGCCGCCTGCACCCCGCCGTGCGCGTGGTGCTGATGAGCGGCTTCGACGCGCAGGAAGCCATGCTGCGCTTCACCGGCCAAGGGCTCGCCAGCTTCCTGCAAAAGCCCTTCACCATCGGCGAACTGCGCACCGTGCTGCAGGGCGTGCTGGGCTAAACGCCGCGCGCCGCGCGCGCGCGAAACGCGGCATGGACAGCATAACGGACATCCTCCCGCGGCAAATGGAGCGGATGCACCTCGCATCGGGGGAATATGGACCGAGCCGGAAACCCAGCGCTTAACCGAGCTGCACCGGCACGACGTGAATCCGTCCGTACGGCGGCCATTTTCCATCTTTGTCGCGCACCGGCTGGCCGACGGCTGCGGCGAGGAAAAGCGTCTTTCCATCCGTGCTGAAAACGCTGCGGGTTACGCGTGATTTGGTGTCGAGCGACGCGAGTAGTTTTCCGTCCGTGGTGGCGAAAAGCGCCGCATTCCACGTCCCCTGCGCCTGGCGTCCGGCCATGAGGAAGGCGTTGCCGTCCGGCGCGTGCGCGAGCGTTTCCATGAGGCCGGTGCCGTGCTCGCCGTCGCGGATTTGGGCGAGCATGTGCGGCGGGGTGTCGCGCCAGGCCCAGCGCTGCCAGGTCTGCTGGCCGTTGCCGGCCATTGGATCGGTCATTGGGCCCATGCCGCAGCAGAGCAGGCTCGCACCGTCGGGCGCGAAGGCGAGGCCGTAGATGCCGCCGAGATAGTGCGGGCTTTTGATGATGCCCCAACTCGTGAAATCCGGCGTCTTGAATTCGGCCACCTGCGCGCCGCTGGCGATTTCCCAGACGCGCACGTCGCCCATCATGTTTGCCGCGGCGACGTGCTGGCCGTCGGGAGAAAACGCGACGCTAAGCACCGGCGGCAGATGCGTGAAGGCGCGCACGAGGTCGCCGGAGGCGGTGTCGAAAATCTTCACCGTCGGCTGTGCGGAGGGCGCGGGTTCGTACTTTTCGCTGCCCGCTAAAAACTGGCCCGAGACCGTGGCGACCTGCGCGCCGTCGGGCGACAGCGCGAGCTGCCACGACCAGAAATCATGCGCGACGACGCGGCGGAACGAGCGCTTCGTTTCGAGATCGTGCCACAGCAGCGCGCCGTCGTAGCCGCCGGAGATCAGCGTTTTTCCATCGGGCAAAAGCACACAGCCGGACGCGTAGCTCGGGTGCTTCCCGGCGAGCGCGACCGCCGCGCCGCTGGCGGCATCGACTTCAAAAATCTGGCCGTCCATGCACGCCGCGTAGAGCCGCACGCCGTCGGGCGAGGCGGCGAGACCGAGCACGCCGGTCGGCAGGGAAATGTCGCGCGGCTTTTCAAGCTTCATGCGAGCACCTCCCGGATCGGTTCCGCGCGATCTTCCACGCGATGAAACGTCGGCATGCCCGGCAGCTCGTATTCCGCATACGGATCGATGCCGAGCGCGGTGAAGATCGTCGCGAAAAGATTCTGCTCGTTGAACGAGCGCCCGTCGGGATCGACGCCATCCGCGTCCGTCCCGCCGACGACCACGCCGCGCTTCAAGCCGCAGCCCGTCATCATCATGCTCCACGCGTTCGGATAGTGGTCGCGTCCGCGCGAGGCATTGATCCACGGCGTGCGCCCAAATTCGCCCATCGCGATGACGAGCGTGTGATCGAGCATCCCGCGGTCCTCCAGATCGGTGATGAGGCAGTGCAGGATGCGGTCGAGTTCCGGCACGAGCATCTGGTGGATTTCGTGCTGGAAGACGTGGTTGTCCCACGGCATCCCGTTCGCGACCATGACGAACGGCGCGCCTTTCGCCACGAGGTCGCGCGCCATCAGCGTGTGCAGTCCGAACGTGCCCGGCCCGTAGCGCGCGCGGTCTTTCTCCGGCAGTTTCGCGAGGTCGAAAAGGTCCGCGCTCGCCATGAGTCCCTTCACTTTTTCAAAGGCCGCGTTCTGCGCCGCGGCGGTGCGGCTCTGGCGTTCGTTCTCGTATTTCCGCGCGAAGAATCGGCGCAGCGCATCGCGCGACTCGCGGTCGTCGGAGAGCGCATCGGCGGCGCGGCCGAGCTGCGTGTAGCTGCCGCCGAGCCGCACCGGCGCGTGCCCCGGCCCGAGCCAGCCGGCGAGATCGCTGGCCTTGTATTCCTTGAATTCGTTCCCCTCGGGATTCGGGTCGAGCAGGATGAAATTCGGCAGCGCCGTGTCGAGATGCCCGAGCGCCGCCGAGACCGCCGCGCCGAGCGTGGGCCGCGTGAAGCCCGCGCGATCGGGATTGCCGCGCGTGAGCAGATTGATGCCCTGCAAATGCTCGCTCTGCTTCGTGTGCATGCAGCGCACGATGTTGAGCTGATGCGCGATCGTGGCGCACCGCGGCATGAGTGAGGAAAAATGCACGCCCGGCACTGAAGTCGGAATGCTACCGAACGGCCCGCTGCTCGGCCGCCCCGGCTTTGGGTCCCAAGTCTCGAACTGGCTCGGCGCTCCGCACAGCCACAGCAGGATCACCTTTTTCTGCGCGCGCTCCGCGGCCTGCGCGAAGACGGGATTTGTGAAAAGTCCCGCGAAACTCGTGACCGCCGCCGCACCCGAAGCCGCGAGCCCTTTCAAAAAAAGACGCCGATGCAAGACGTGCTCATCGGGTGTGCAGGAGCCGGGTGGGATCATGGGTCAGTGATTCGTCAGAAACTCCGGTCCCGCGGTCAACGCCCACAGCAACTGGCCAGCGGCGTCCGCTGGTTTGTCCGCGCGTGATTTCAGAAATTCGGTGCCGCGCGCGAGTTCGTCTGCATCCGGCTCGCGCGTGAGCGCGAAGTGAAACGCCTCGCGCACGAGCTCCTCGGGCGACGGCAGCGCGCCGAGACGCTCCGCCGCGTCGCCTGCCTCCGGCGTGTAGAGGGCGGAAAATTGCGCGCTGTTCGCGAGCAGCATCGCCTGCTGGATCGTCGCCCGCGTCACGCGCGGCAGCACATCCGGAAACGCTTCGACGAACGTCTGCCGCAGCGCCGCGTCGTCCGGCGAGCGTCCGCTCGCGATGCGCGCCGAGCGGGCGATGGCCTCCGCCGTGAGCGGCTTCTCCGCGGCTCCGGCAAAGGCGCTCGCGGCGGGCGGATTCGCGCCGGTCCACGCGGCGAGCTGGTAGCCGCGGCTCAGCACGATCGCGCGCACGAGCCGGCGCGGCGCGAAATTGTGCGCCGCGAAATCCGCCGCCAGCCAGTCGAGCAGCTCGGGATGGCTCGGCGGGTTTTTGGAATTCATCTCGTCCACCGGCTGCACGATCCCGCGCCCCATGAGGATCGCCCACGTGTGATTCACAAACGACCGCGCGAGCAGCGGATTGCCATGAGTCGCTGCATCCGCCAGCGCCGCGCGGCGCGAGAACTTCGGCACCTTCACCGCCGCCGCCGGATCGACGTAACCGTCCGGCGAGTCGTCCTGCTTCGCGTCCGGCGCAGGCCGCGCCTCCTCGATGGTCCGCCCGGTCAGCATCGCCATCACCGCGGGCTGCGATTCCTTTTTCAAATTGGTGAAATTCACAAACCCGCCCACCGCCGACTCGCCCACTGCGGGCGGACCTTGCTCGACGTTCTTGCTCCGGTTGAACGCTGCGACGAGCCCCCAGTAGTGCCCCTGCTTGATCTCCCGCGCGAGCGGATGATCGTGGCACTGCGCGCAGTCCACCCTCGTCCCGTAGATCACTGGCGCGACCGCCTCCGCGACCTGCTGGAATTCATTTTTCCGCTCGAACAAAAACCACTGCGCGCCCGTGTCCTCCGGCTTCTCGGGCCGCGCCGCGATCATCATGCGCACCACCTCATCCCACGCGCGATCCTGCTTGAACGCGCCTTCGAGAAAATCGAACCATCCATTTTCCTGGCGACGCTTTTCGCGCCGGCCCGTGTGCCGCCCCATCAGCAGCGTGTCCCAGATTTCCCGAAACGTGCGCGGATACTCGTCGCCCGCGAGCAGCCGGTCCACGAGCGCAGCGCGTTTTTGCGGAGACGGATCGTTGAGAAACGCGGACGCCTCTTCGCGCGTCGGGATGCGTCCCGCAAGATCGAGAAAAACGCGCCGGACAAATGTACGGTCATCGCAAACCGGCGAAGGCGCGATGCCACGGGCGCTCCATTCTGCCGCCAGAAAATGATTAATCGCCGCACGCGGCTCCGTTTCCGCCGACGGAATTTCCGGCCGCGCCGCGACCACCGGCGCAGGCTGCGCCAGCGCCGCGATCCACGTCCGCACTTTCGCGATCTCGTGCTCGGCAAGCTGCTTCTTCGGCGGCATGTGCGGATCGGCCTCCGCCGCAAACGCCGCGATCATCGAGCTCTCATCTGGTTTCCCCGGCACCACGACCACCCCATCTTCGCTCCCCTTCAACACCCCCTCGACCGTGTCGAGTTCCAGCCCGTTCTTTTTCTTCAGCGGCCCGTGGCATTTCACGCAATGCTGATCCAGCAACGCCTGCACCCCGCCCGACCAAAGCGCCGCCGCATCATCCGCGCGCGCGGACAGCGCGGCGAGGATGAGACAGGTCAGGAGATGCACGAGGCGCGGCATGGCAAGCTGCAAGATGAATCCCGAAGCACGCAGGAACTTAAATTCTCCCTCGTCCCGAAGACGAGGACTGTGTCCGTCAGCCGAGCGTGAAGGCGTCGGTGATGAGCAGTTTCAGCTCGCGCTTGTGTTTGGCGAGGGAGCCGACGGCGGGGCTGGCGCTGGCGGCGCGGCCGGTGAACCAGATGGCCGTTTCCAGCAGGCGCCGGAGTTGCCAGGCGATGTAATTCCACGCGCCCATGTTCTGCGATTCCTCCTGGCACCAGACGTAGCTGCGGGCGTTCGGATACTGCCGCACCGCGGCCATGAGTTGAGCTTCATCGAGCGGGTAGAGCTGCTCGAGGCGGATGAAAGCGGCGGTGGTGATCTTGTTCTCGTCGCGGAATTTCAGCAGGTCGTAATAGACCTTGCCGGAGCAGAAAATGACGCGCTTGATTTTCTCCGGCTCGGCGAGGAGCGGGCCGGTGAGGATTTCGTGAAAGCGGTCGGCGGTGAAGTCTTCGGCCTTGGACGCGGCGGCTTCGAGACGCAGCATGCTTTTGGGCGTCATCAGGATGAGCGGTTTTTTGAAGGGCCGCTTCATCTGCCGCCGCAGGACGTGGAAATACTGCGCGGGCGTGGTGAGGTTGCAGACTTGGATATTGTCCTCGCCGCAGAGCTGGAGGAAGCGTTCCAGCCGCGCGGAGGAGTGTTCCGGGCCTTGGCCTTCGTAGCCGTGCGGGAGCAGGAGCACGATTCCGCTGGGGCGCTGCCACTTTGATTCGGCGGACGAAATGAACTGGTCGATGATGACCTGCGCGCCGTTGGCGAAATCGCCGAACTGCGCCTCCCACATGCAAAGCAGGTCGGGATAGTTCAGCGAGTAGCCGTAGTCGAAACCGAGCACGCCGGCCTCGCTGAGCAGCGAGTTGTAAATGCAGACCTGCGCCTGATTCGGCGCGATGTTTTTCAGCGGGCAGTAGCGTTCGCGGGTGGCCTGGTCGTAGAGGTAGGAGTTGCGCTGGCTGAAGGTGCCGCGCCGGCAGTCCTGGCCGCTGAGCCG
>JANXWQ010000600.1 GCA_025351065.1 Chthoniobacter sp.
GAGGCCGAGCAGCGCGCGCACCATGAAGGCGACCTGCGTTTTTTGCGCGCCGCCTTTGCCCACCACGCTCTGCTTCACCCGGCGCGGCGCGTACTCGTAAATCGGCAGCCCGCGCCCCGCCGCCGCGAGCAGGGCCGCGCCGCGCGCCGCGCCGAGGGTGATGGCGATGCGGTGGCTCTGCACGAAGATGATGCCCTCCACGGCGAGGCACTCGGGCGCGTGCTCGCGGATGAGTTCGCACACGCGCTCGTGGATGGCGACGAGGCAGCCGCTCGGCAGCAGGTCGGCGCGGTTTTTGATCGTGCCGTAGGCGACGGCGCGCACCTTGACGCCGATCTTTTCCAAAATGGCAAAGCCGGTGCCGCGCAGCGAGGGGTCGATGGCGAGGACGCGCATGAGCCGCGCATGCTAGGAGCCGTGCGCGACGGGCGCAAGGGGCACGCCTTTCAGAGCCCGAACCACTCGTGGAGAAAGCGCTGCACCGCGCCGGGCAGGTAGTCGATGGCGAGGGCCACGCAGCCGATGACGCCGAGGGCGATCCCGGCGTAGAGCAGGTGCAGGGTGAGGCGCAGGCGGCGCAGGCGGCGGAGTTCGGCGTAGCGTTCTTCGCCGACGGTGTTCTGCCGTTCGATGATGCCGCGCAGGACTTCGTTGTCGCGTTTCAGCGCGGACTCGGAGGCGGCGTCAGCGCGGCGCTCGGCGTCGGCTCCGCGCTCGCGGGCCTCGGTGAGATCGGCGCGGAATTTTTCCGCGGAAGCGGTGGCCGCCTCCACCTCGGCGGTGCTGCGCGCGAGCGCGGCGGTGCTGCTCCGGTGCTCGGTTTCGAGCGTGTTGAAACGGTCGCGCAGCGCAAGGAGTTCGCGCCCGGTGTGAATCTCGGCGAGGTCGCTGCGCAGCGTGTCCGCCTCCACGCGCAGCGCGGCGAGGCGGTCGATCAGCACCAGGTGCTCGCCCTCCGCGGACTCCAGCGCGTGCTGCAGCTCGGCGCGCTTTTCCTCAGCCGCCGCGGCGGTGGCGCGAAAGGCGGCGTGGGTGTCGTCGAGCTCCTTGCGCAGCGCGGCCAGCTCGCCCGCGAGCGTCCCGGTCTCCGCGCGCGCGGCGGCGAGCGCGGCGGTGAAATCCGTTTCGCGCGCCGTCAGCTGCGTCTCGTAGGCGTGCGCCTGCTCCGCAGTGTGCGCAAACGCCTGCTCCCATTGCGTGCGATTTTCCTCCACGGCGGCGAGCTTCACGCCGAGCTGCGAGATCACCGCCCGCGCCTCGCCGAGCTGCTGCTGGAGCTGCGCGTTTTCTTTTTCCACGCGAGCTGATGCGCGTCCGGCTTCGGCGCCGCGCTGCCGTGTCTCGGCCAGCTCATCGCGCAAATCCTGCAGCGCGGCGGCGGAGCTTTCCAAGGTGTCATCGGCGAAAGCGGTGCGCCTTTCGGCGTGCGCCGCGGCCTCGCCGTACGAGCGGTCGTGGAGCGAGCTGAACGTGGGGATGACGAGCGGGTGCTCGCACGTCGGACACTCGGCGCTCAAGCCTGCGCCGGATGAATCGACCGAGATGCGCTGCCCGCATTGCGAACACTCAAAGGTGATTTCGGCGCTATCGGCAGTCATCGCATTTGCTCCTCCATGAGGATGTTTCTAGGCGCGCAAAGCGTTGCGGTCAAAAGCATTTCCCGCCTACCCGGTCGTGCGCAGGCCGCTGGCGATGGCGTTGATCGAGAGCAGCAGCTCGGGGAGCATGCGCTCGGCGGTCGCGTCGTCGCCGGCGCGGCGGAGGCTGCGCCAGCGGCGGAGGAGGTGGATTTCCTGGAAGTGCAGCACGCGCAAAGCATCCGCGCGCAGGCCGAGCGTTTTCAGCATGCGCGGGCGGCGCTCGGCCATCGGGCGGCCGCGCAGTTCGTCGAGCATGCGTCGGGTGAGATTCCACTCGTCCATGATGATCGCCATGAAGCGCTCGCGCAGCGCCGCGTCCTCGACGAGTTCCGCGTAGGCGTGCATCAGCTCGGGGTCGGTGCTGGCGATGCTCGATTCGATATTGGTCAGCACGTAATGCAGGAACGGCCAGGTGCGGATGTGCCCGCGGATTTCCGCCCGCTCGTCCGCGCTCAACTCGCTCAGCCCCGAGCCCGCGCCGAACCAGCCCGGCACATAAAACCGCGCCTGGCTCCAACTGAACACCCACGGAATCGCGCGCAAATCCGCGAGGCTCGGCTGGCCCGTGCGGCGCGACGGACGCGAGCCGATGCGGCTGTGCTCCAGCGCGGCGATGGGCGTGGCCTCGCGATAAAAAGTGAGGAAGCCCTCGGCCTCGATCAGCCGCCGGTAGCCGCGCTGGCTGGCGTCGGCGAGCCGTTCCAGCACGGGCGCGAGCGGGTGCAGGCCGGGCGCGCATTGCTCGTGGCGGAGCGTGATCGCGGTCACGCCGGCAACGAGCAGTTCGAGATTGTAGGCGGCGGTGGCGAAGTTGCCGAATTTCTGCGCGATGGTTTCGCCCTGCTCGGTGAGGCGGATGTCGCCGCCAAGCGAGGCGTCGGGCAGCGCTTCGAGAAAGCGATTCGTCGGCCCCGCGCCGCGGCTGACCGTGCCGCCGCGGCCGTGGAAAAAGCGGATGCGCACGCCCGCGTCGCGTCCGAGTTGAGCCAGTCGCGACTGCGCCTTTTGCAAGCCCCACTGGCTCGCCACGATGCCCGCATCCTTGTTGCTGTCGCTGTAGCCGACCATGACCTGCTGCGTGAGCGGCAACTTTTCGCGGCCCCAATTCCACGCGCCGAATTCCAGCGAGCGCCGCGTCATCGGCTCTTCCATGAAGGCCTGCAAAATCGTCGGTGCGGTTTCGAGATCGCCGAGCGTTTCAAACAGCGGCACCACCGGCAGCACGCACACGAGACCCTCGGGCAGCATGCGCGTGAGCCCCGCCTCGCGCGCCAGCACGTACACCGCGAGCAAGTCGGACAGCCGCCGCGTCATGCTCACGATCAGCGCGCCGATACCGTCCGCGCCGCAGCGCGCGATGTGCGCGGCGAGCACGCGGAAACAGCCGAGCACCGCGTCCGCCTCAGCGCCCGCCGAGGCCGATGGATGCAGGAACGGACGCGGGGAGCGCAGTTCCTTTTCCAAAAAGCGCAGCCGCTCCGTCTCGCTCCAGTCCTCCCACTGGCTGCCGTCGATGCCCGCCGCGGTCATGAGTTGCGCGAGGGCTTTGGCGTGAAAGACGGAGTTCTGCCGGATGTCGAGCTGCGCGAGATGAAAGCCGAACGCGCCGAGAATGCGCTGCACCGGCCGCACGTCCGCATCCGCCAGCCGCTGCGCACCGACCGTGCACAGCGATTCGTGAAGCACGCGCAAATCCTCCGCAACCTCCGCGGCAAACTGATAGCGTCCGCCGCCTTCGCGCACCTGTGCGAGCTGATGCGCCGCGATTTCCACGGGCAGCCGCGCAGTCATCAGCTCCACAAACTGCCGCCACGGCTCGCCGGTGTTGACGGACAAAATCGCCTCCGCCGTTTTGCCCATGTCCGCCGCGAGCCGCTCGCGCGCAGCCACGAGCGAGGCGGGCGGCGGCTGCATCCATGAGGAAAGGCTGAGCTTTTCCGCCAGCGGCGCGAGCTGGCGATGCAGCACCACGAGCGCATTCGCACGCAGCCGCATGAGCGTCTCGGCGGTGACTTCGGCGGTCACGCCGGGATGCCCGTCGCGGTCGCCGCCGACCCAGTTGCCAAAACGAATCTGCGGCAGATGCGTGCCGTCGCGCAGCCGCTCGGGATCGAAGCCCGCGGCCCGCCACGCGTGCCGCAGCCGCGCGTCGATCTCCGGCAGCACCGCCGGAAAAACTTCGCGCAGGTAATTCATGATGTTGCGCCGCTCGTCGTTGAGCGTCGGCTTTTCGAGCAGGATTTCACCAGTGCGCCACAGCCGTTCGAGCGTCGCCTTCGTCTTGTCGCGGATGGACGCCTGCTCGGCGGGCGTGATGTTTTCCCGCTCGCGCGCCGTGAGCAGCGCGTAGAGCGAGCGATGCTGGTCGAGCACCGCGAGCCGTTTCGCCTCCGTCGGATGCGCCGTCAGCACCGGCTCCACGCGCACCTTTTTCAGCACCTCGGCGATCGCACTTTCCGCCATGCCGCTCTGCTTGAGTTTCGCGAGCTGCTCGCCCCACAGCCCGCGCTCCGCGGTCAGCCCGTCATGCAGCTCGCGCAGCACGCGCATGCTGGCCGCGGCGTTTTCCTCGACCATGTTGAGCAGTTGAAAGGCGATGGAATAGACGAGCCCGAGCTGCGGCGGCAAATCCCCCGCCCCGCTCCCGCCCGTCGGCGGCCCGAACCACGGCAGTTGCGCGGCCAGTTCTTCGTTGCCGAGCTCCCGCAGCACCTCGCTGAGGCACTCGATGAGAAACCGCAGGTCGCGGTCGATCTTTTCAAAACCAATGCCGACATAATCCGGCGACGTAATTCCTTGAGTCATGTTTTTGCGTGCGCGCGCACGCCGAGTTTCATCGCACGCCACCGGCCCGCGTTTCAAAGCAATACGCTGGCAGCGGCGCAGGCAAAAGCGTTCAGTGCCGAAACGTATGCGAATCTCCGGCGTGCCGTCACCAGCCTCACCGAACTCGCCGCCTGCACTTTGCCGCCTGGCACAGATCCCACCCCACCACCAACTCCATGACCAACGAAGCCAAACCAAGCCACCGCAGGCGCTCGCCGCTCGCCGACAGCTTTCACCTTTTTGCGCACAAGACCTCCACCGCCGTCGGCTCGCCGGTGGCGGCGGTGCTGGCGATGACCAGCATCGTCATCTGGGCGGCGACCGGACCGCTCTTCGGCTTTTCGGACACCTGGCAGCTCGTCATCAACACGAGCACGACCATCGTCACCTTCCTGATGGTGTTCCTCATTCAAAACACCCAAAACCGCGACGCTCAGGTCGTGCAACTCAAGCTCGACGAATTGATCCGCGCGATCAAAGAAGCGCGCAACAGCCTCATCGACCTCGAGGAAATGTCCGAAGAAGAGCTGCGTGCCCTCGAAGCGGAGTTTCGCAAACTGGGCATGGAAAAGCCCGAGGCTCCGGCTCCCGGCCAGTCCTGAGCCGCCGCTTTCGTGCGGAAAGACCCAGCCGATCTCAGCGGCGCGGGCGATTTCCAAGACATGAGCAAGGAATCACCCATCACCCGCAAACGCCTGATCAAACTCCTCAACGAGGATCTCGCGCGCGAATTTCAGGCGATCATCGCCTACACCGTTTACAGCCAGACGATCAAAGGCGCGGCCTTTTCCGACATCGCCCGCGAACTGGCGGTGCACGCCGCCGAAGAACTCAGCCATGCCCTGCAGATCGCCAAGCAGATCGATTACTTCAACGGCACACCGGTCACGATGCCCAAGCCGGTGAAGATGTCCGGCAAGGCTGAAGACATGCTCCGCTTCGACCTCGAAAACGAGCGGCAGACCATCCTCCACTACCGCGAGCGCATCCGGCAGGCGGAGGCGCTGGGCGAGTTTGGGCTGAGCGAAGTGCTGCGCAAAATCATCGCGCAGGAGCAGGAGCACCTCACGGATTTGGCCGGCGCGCTGGGCATCGACAATCCTAAGATCGAAGGCTCGATGGCTTAGCAAGTCGCGGTTTTTTTGCGCCACGAAACACCACCCCTCCGCCGCCGGATGGCGCGCGCGTTCTTGCCATTGCGCGGGACTGGCCCGACAAGGCGGCGATGAATCTATTCTTCTCCGAGCTGGGGCGCACCGTGGCCGCCCGCTGGCAGGCACGGAACTTTTCGCCCGCCGCTTTTCCCGGGATCGCGCAGGACGCGCTGGAGGAGCGGCCGCCCGCGCTGCAGACCGATCTCGCCGCGCTGGTGCGGGACTTTTTACTCGAGGACGGGCAGCCCGCGCAGTCGCTCTCCGGCTTTGGCCAACCCGAGCTGGTGGTCTATGACGACCCGCGGTTTTACATCCAAATCCTATGCTGGCTGGAGGGCACCACGGACATTCATCAGCACATGTTTTCCGGGGCCTTTCACGTCCTCGCGGGGTCGAGCATTCATTCGCAGTTCGTCTTTGAAAATGCGGAGACCGTCTCAGCGCATCTGCGCGTGGGCGCGCTGCGGATGACGCACACGAAACTCCTCGCGACGGGCCGCACGGTGCCGATCGTCGCCGGGCGCGAGCACATCCATGCGCTTTTCCACCTCGATACGCCGTCGCTGACGGTGGTGGTGCGCACGCACAACGATCCGGGGACGGGGCCGCAATTCACCTATCTCCCGCCCCATCTCGCGGTGGACCCGACGCCTCACGATGCGCTCACGCTGCGGCGCAAACAGCTCCTCGACGTGCTGGAGCAAACCGGGGACGCCAACTACGGCCCGCTGCTCCGGGAAATGCTCGGCCGCCTCGATTTCGAGCGCGGGTTTTTCATTTTGCAAAACGGGATCGGCTGCCTGCGGAGCCGCGGTGAATGGGCGGAGACGTGGGCGGTTTTCCGCCAGAAGCATGGTGCGCTGGCCGACTATGTCGCGCCGACGCTGGAGGAGATTGTGCGGCGCGACGGGCTGGCGGCGTTGCGCAGCTCGATCACGGAAACGGAGCACCGCTTCTTCCTCGCGCTGCTGCTGAATGTGCCGGGCCGGGCGGAACTGCTCGGGATGGTCGCGCAGCGTTTCCCCGGTGCGCCGGCGGAGACCCTCCTGCGCTGGGCCGGGGAGCTGGTCGAAAGCTCCGAGGCGGGGACGTGGCTGCTCGATGCGGAATTCCCCGGCGAACCGCCCGAGGTGGTGCTGGCGGCGCTGCGCCATTTGCTGGGCGCGGGCGCGGGCGCGCTTTCCGCCAAGAAGCTCAAGGCGCTGCGCGCGGTGTTCGCCGGGTCGAGTTTCCGTGCGTTGCTGGGGTAGCGTCTGGACAAAATGGACAGCCGAAGCGCAAAGCTCTGCTCGGCGAAAGCGTGGCCCAAAATGAAGTCCCCGTCCTGAAGTGGCGCGTGAAGCTGGGCTAGGGCGCCGCCTGCTCGGCGGCGGGCTTGGGCAGCGGGGTGGTTTCGTAGGTGCCGTCGGCTTTGAGCAGGAGGAGGGCGTCGTGGAATTCCTTGAGCGTGGAGCGGTGGCCGACGCTGACGAAGGCGATGCCGGAGGCGCGCAGTTTTTCGTAGAGGAAGCGTTCGTTTTCCTCATCGAGCGCGCTGGTGGCCTCGTCGAGAAAGGCGATGGCGGGCTTTTTCAAAAAGAGCCGGGCAAAGGCGACGCGCTGCTGCTCGCCGAGGGAAAGCACGTTGGTCCAGTCCACGACTTTGCCCAGGTCGCCGCCCACGCGCTCGAAGATGTCGTGCAGGTTGACCTGTTCAAGGACGGCGGTGATGGCGTCGTCTTTCGCATCCTCCTCGCCGAGCGGATACATGAGCTGGGCACGGAGATTTCCGGGCACCATGTAGGGTTTTTGCGGGAGGAAAATGAGGCGGTTGTGCGCCGGGCGGTCGATGCTGCCGCCTGCGGGCGCCCAGAGCCCGGCGATGGTGCGGAGGAGGGAGCTTTTGCCCGCGCCGCTCTCGCCCATGACGAGCAGGCTGCCGCGCCGGGGAAGCTGCAGGCTGAGGTGCTGGGTCAGGGTTTTGTCGCCGGCGGGGGTTTGCACGGTCACGTCGTCGAGCTGGAGGTGCAGCGCCTCTTCGTTGACTTCGCCCTTCGCCTCCTCGGCCTCGCGGGCGTCCTCGGCGTCGAAGTCGTCGAGGTTGTCCCACAGGTCGCCAAGGCGGCGGATGCCTGCGGTGAAAGAGCTGAGCCCCTCGATTTGCGCGATGATGATGGAGAGGGCGAGGAGCACCGAGGCGAAGGCTCCCTCGGCCTGGGTGACGACGCCAAACTCGACCGCGCCGCGTATGAACATGGGGCCGACGATGATGCCGGGGATGATGAGGGCGAGGTAGTTGTAGCCATTGGCGAAGAAGCCCAGGTTGCGCGTCCAGCCGATGATCCAGAGCGAGTTTTCCAGCACCGCATTGAGGCGCTCGATCAGGTCGCGGTGCTCGCGCTTTTCTCCACGGAAAAAGGCGATGGACTCCGCCGCGTCGCGCACGCGGATGAGGCCGTAGCGGAAGGTGGCTTCCTTTTGATACTGATTAAAATAGAGCCCCACGAGCCGCCGCCCGAAGAGCATGGATACGGCGGTGCCGACCGTGGCGTAAACAAAAAGCACGGCGACGAGCTTGCCCGAGACGACCCAGAGCACACCGAGAAAGCCGACGAGCGTGACGACCGAATTGACGATCACGAGAAAGAAATTCAGCACGCCGGTGGTGAAGAGTTTGGCGTCTTCGGCGATGCGCTGGTCGGGGTTGTCCACGCTCTCGGAGGCGCGGATGCGGTAGTAGGCGTGGTTGTAAAAATAGCGCTTGATGAGGTGCTGCGTCAGCCAGCGCCGCCAGGCCAGCGAGAGCCGCTCCTGGGAGTAGCGGTAGAAGACGCCGATGGGCACGGAGAGAAAGGCGATGGAGACATATTTCCACAGCCCGCGCACCCAGCCGTCGTGGTCGCGCTGCGAGAGCGCAGTGATGAAATCGCGCGTGGCATAGCTCAGGAAAACCTGCACCACGCCAACCGCAAGGCACAGCCCGAGCAGGGTGGCGAGCCAGAGCCGCGCCTGCCGCTTGGCTGCGCCGTTGAAGAAGGCCTTGCCGAGGACAAAAAACTTCCTCAGCAGCGCGAGATGGGACTTGGGCGGTGTGGGCAAGAGACGAGGTTGGACTTCACTGGCGTGCGCGCACTACACAAATCATCCCTGCGATCGCCTACGGCTGACCGCGAATAGCAAAAGCGAACCGGTGCGCTATTACGGCTTCTTGCCGACGTTTTTCTCGATCTTATCGCCGTCGGTGACGTGGCCTTTTACGATGGGGTGGTAGTTCACGGCAAAGTTTTTGATGTCGGCATCGACCGCGGTTTTTGACGCGGAAACGACGTCGCGCTCCAGACCCTTGGCCGTCTGGAGAAACTCGCGGAAGAAAAGTTTGTCGAAGCCTTCGACCTTGGTTTTTTTCAAACGCTCGGCGGCCCCCTTGTCGCCGCCGGCCAGTTCCGTCGGCAGAGTTTCGCCCTTGGCTTTGGCGATGGTGTCGAGCGCATCCCACGCCTTGTGCAGCTCGGTGTTCACCTGCTCGCAGAATTTTTTTGTCGGATCACTCGCGCCAGTCTTCGCCAAATCGGCGAGCTGCAGCTCAAAGTAAATGGCTTTGGCCGCGTCCTTGATGAACTTCTTGTCGTTCGGCGCCAGCGGCTTTGGCTTGTCCGCGGCGGCCCCGCCGCCCAGCCCGGTGGTCGTGGTCGCGGCTGGTGCGCCCGGCGCGGGCACCTGCGCAAAGGCGGCGGAACCCGTGAGCGCGAGCAGCGCGGCAGCGGTGAGGAAACGGTGGAGGCGGGTGGAAGCAGGAATGGTTTTCATGGAAGTGGCGGCAAGTTGGAACACAAACGCGCGACGGAGACAAGCGGCGAATCGGCGCTCAGCGGCGGGGGGGGGGG
>JANXWQ010000601.1 GCA_025351065.1 Chthoniobacter sp.
GAGCAGGTGGACGACCTCCTCGTAGCTGACTTTGCCGGCGAGTTCATTGATGTCGTAGCCGCAGTAGATGAGCTGGCCGATGTCGCCGCGCACATCTCCGATGCGGGTTTCAGCGGCGATGATGCCTTCGAGTCCTCGTGAAATAACGGCCATGGAATTTGGGATTTAGAATTTAAGAATCAGGATTTTACCGCGCGGCCAACGTGCCGACGCGGGCGTGAAAACATGCACGCCCCTCCGCCCCGGCAGCAAGCGGGAAGCGGCGAAAATTTCTTTGCTGCCGGGGTCGGGCTCCGGTCGTGCCTGCCAGGCTACGCCGTTGCCCGCGTTTGCCTGCCCAAACCGCACAACCCTGGGCTGAGAGATGGAACGCCGTTGGCGTTCAGATGGCCTGAAAGTGCCTGACCGGCTCTAGTCAAATGCCGGCGCGAAACTCGATAAGAAACGCGGAAGCTGCGAGTCTTCTCGCCAATCGCCGCCATGCTGTCCCGCCGCCTGCTCATTTTTCTTTTCGCGCTTTGCGCCGCGGCTTCGGCGTGGGCGGGGGAAAGTGCGCGGCTGGTGGTGCGGCCGGGGCGGATCGAGCTGACGGGGCGCGACTCGGAGCACGGGCTGCTGGTCGCCGTCGTCGGGGCCGATGGGCGGGAGGCGGATGTGACCGCGAAGGCCCATTTTGCCAGCAATGCCGGGCAACTCGTGAGCGTGGATGCCGCCGGCCACTGCCGCGCGACGGGCGACGGGCAGGCGGAGATCGCGGTCACTTTCGACGGGCAAAGCGCGGCGGTGCCGGTGGTGGCGAGCGGTTTTAGCGGGCCGCAGGTGCCGTCGTTCAAGCAGGACATCATCCCCATTTTCACCAAGACCGGCTGCAACGCGGGGAGCTGTCACGGGAAGCTCGCGGGGCAAAATGGTTTCCGCCTTTCGCTGCGCGGGTTCGCGCCGGACTGGGATCACGACTACGTGACGAAGGAAGTCAGCGCGCGCCGGGTGAACCTCGCCTTTCCCGAGCAAAGTCTGCTCGTGCAGAAACCCACCGGCGGCGTGGCGCACGAGGGCGGCGTGCGTTTCAAGGAAGGCTCGCGCTATTTCAAAACGCTCGTCGCTTGGATCGCCGCGCGTGCGCCGGGGCCGGTCGCGGATGAGCCGGATGCGGTGCGCCTCGAAATCCTGCCAGGCGACCGCGAGCTGCGGCCCGGCGAGACGCAGCAGCTCCTCGTCCGCGCGCATTACGCCGACGGGCGGGTGCGCGATGTGACGTGGCTCGCGCAGTTTTTTTCGAACGAAGAGGCCACGCTCGCGGTGAAGCCCGAGGGGCTCGTGAAGGCGCTGCGCCACGGCGAGACTTCGGTGCGCGTGCATTTCCAAGGACAGGTCGAGGTCGCGCGCTTCACCATGCCGTATGCGAATGAAGTCGCGCCCGAGCTTTTCGCGCAGCGCCAGAATGTGCTCGACGCGCCAGTTTTCAAAAAGCTCGCCGCGCTCCATCTCCCGCCCGCCGCGCCGTGCGACGACACGACCTTTCTCCGCCGCGCCAGTCTCGACGCCACGGGTACGCTGCCGACCGCAGAGGAAGTCCGCGCTTTCCTCGCCGACACCCGCCCGGACAAGCGCGCGCGGCTGATCGATGGCCTGCTCGCGCGGCCCGAGTGGACGGACTACTGGACGCTCCAGCTCGCCGATCTGCTGCAAAATCGCAAGGAGCGCGACCACGACGTGCGGGGCACCAAAGGCGTGCGCGCGTTTCACACCTGGCTTCGTGCGCAGCTCGCTGCGAACCGCCCGTGGAATGAAATCGCCCGCGCCGTGCTGCTCGCGAGCGGCGACAGCGTCGCGCACCCGGAGATCGGCTACTACATCACGGTCGTCGGCGAGAAACAGCACGTCGAAGAAAGCGAGCTGCCGGACAGCGTGGCGCAGTCCTTCCTCGGCTCGCGCATCGGCTGCGCGCGCTGCCACAATCATCCGCTCGAAAAATACACGCAGGACGATTTCTACCACTTCGCCGCCTTCTTCGCGAAAGTCTCGCTCAAGCGCACCGAGCCCGCCAAAGGCGCGACCACGATGGGCACGACTTCGCGCGAGGAGGACGAGGCGCAGCAGCGGCTCGATGACGCGCGGGAAAAATTCAGCGAAGCCCTCGCGCTCGCGCAGAGCTACGGCGAGGAGCCCGGCGGCGAGGAGGCGAAAAAGA
Source organism: Chthoniobacter sp. (assembly GCA_025351065.1). Lineage (GTDB taxonomy): Bacteria > Verrucomicrobiota > Verrucomicrobiia > Chthoniobacterales > Chthoniobacteraceae > Chthoniobacter. The sequence continues at coordinate 2,192 of JANXWQ010000601.1, forward strand.
CGCTCGCCGACCGTCAGCGCCAGCTCGACGAAGCGGGCAAGCGCGTCGTCGAAACGCACCAGAAAATGCCCTCCGTGAACCAGCCGCGCACCGGCAAACAAATGCAGCCGCAGACGCTCGACCGCGCGCCGTGGACTTACGAGCCCGACCGCGATCCGCGCGAGCAGTTCGTCGAGTGGATGCTGAAAAGCGAAAACTTCAGCGGCGCGATGGTGAACCGCCTGTGGAAACATTTCTTCGGCGTCGGGCCCGTCGAGCCGGTGGATGATTTGCGCGCGAGCAACCCGCCGTCGAACGGCGAACTGTGGACCGTGCTCCGGCAGGAGTTCAGCGGCAGCGGCTTCGACCTCAGGCACGTCATGCGGCTCATCCTCAGTTCGCGCGTCTATCAGCTCGGCTCCGAGACCCAGCCCGCGAATGAAACCGACACCCGCTTTTACTCCCACTGCTACGCGCGCCGCCTGCCCGCCGAGGTGCTCCAGGACGCCATCGCCGATGCCACCGACGTGCCGCAGAAATACGACGGCTATCCGCTCGGCTTGCGCGCCATCCAGCTCCCCGAGCCCGGCGTGGGCAGCTACTTCCTCACGCTCTTTGGCCGTTCGGATCGCGTGACCGCGTGCGCCTGCGAGCGCAGCGGCGAAGTCACGCTCCCGCAGCTCCTCCACCTCCACAACAGCGACGACCTCCAGCGCCAGCTCGCCGCCGACCAGGGCCGCC
>JANXWQ010000638.1 GCA_025351065.1 Chthoniobacter sp.
ATATCGTGGCCATCCGGCCGCTGAAGGACGGGGTCATCGCGGACTTCGAGGTGACGGAGGCGATGCTGCGGCATTTCATTCACAAGGTGCATCCGCGTCGGGCGTTTTTTAAGCCGCGGCCAAGGGTGGTTATCGCGGTGCCGAGCGGGATCACGGAGGTGGAAAAGCGGGCGGTGAAGGAGAGTGCGCTGCGGGCCGGGGCGCGCGAGGTGCATTTGATCGAGGAGCCGATGGCGGCGGCGATCGGCTGCGGCCTGCCGGTGCAGGATGCGGCGGGAAACATGATCATCGACATCGGCGGCGGGACGACGGAGGTGGCGCTGATTTCGCTGTCGGGCATCGTCTTCTGCCGGAGCGTGCGGGTGGCGGGGGATGAGCTGGATGAGGCGATCATCCAGTACATGAAGCGGGCCTACAATCTGATGATCGGCGAGCGCACGGCGGAGGACATCAAGATCAAGATCGGCAGCGCGTATCCGATGGAGAAGGAAACGACGATGGAAGTGAAGGGACGCGATCTCGTGGCCGGGCTGCCGAAGACTTTAACCATCACCTCGCAGGAAGTGCGCGAGGCGCTGCTCGAACCGATTTCGACGATTGTCGATTCGGTTCGGGTAACGCTGGAGCGCTGCCCGCCCGAACTTTCCGCCGACCTGGTGGACCGCGGGCTGGTGCTCGCGGGCGGTGGCGCACTGCTGCGCGGGCTCGACCGCCTGCTCACCGAGGAAACCGGACTCCCCGTGCATGTCGCGGAAGACCCGCTGAGCGCAGTCGCCGAAGGCACGGGCCGGGCGCTGAGTGAAATCAAATTTTTGCGCCAAGTGTCCACCACCGACACCCGGCGCTCCTAGCCATCCGCAGGCATGAATGCCTCCGCCAACCTCCCCAACTAGCATGAGGAATTTCCCCGCATGAACCGGCGCATCGTCATCCCGTCGGTCCTCGTTTTCATCGTCCTGACCGGCCTGATTCTCACCCTCAGCCCGCACAATATGCGGCGCGTGCAGGCGGGCTTTCTCGGCATGATCTCGCCGTTTTTGAAAACCGGCTCGACGGTGGAAAAGAAGTACCGCGAGTTTCGCGAAGGGCTGAAAAAGCTCGACGAGCTCGAGGAGGAAAACAAAAGCCTCAACATCACCAACAAGGATCTCAGCGCGACGAATCAGACGCTGCGCGGGCTGGAGGCGGAGAACAACGAGCTGCGCAAGGCGCTGCAGTACCGGGAGCGCGCGATTTTCACGCTGGTGCCCGCGCGGATCATCGCGCGCGATTCGGACACTTGGTACAACAAGGTAATCATTGACCGCGGTGCGAAGGACGGGCTGGACAAGGACGGCGACCAGCCGGTGCTGACCGAGGCCGGGCTCGTGGGCAAGACCAAGGAAGTCGCGGAGCACTCCGCGACCGTGGTGCTCATCGCTGATGAAGGCTGCCGGGTGTCGGCGAATGTCGAGAACACGCGGGAGCAGGGGATCGTGAAAGGCGAGCGCGTCTCGGGCACCTGGTCGCCGAGCCTGAATTTCATTTCGAAGACCGCCAGCCTCCAACCCGGCCAAAACGTTTTCACCACGGGCGCCGGCGGCGTGTTTCCCTCGGGCGTGCTCATCGGCACGGTGAAGGAATTCAAGGCCGGCGGGCTCGATGGGCGCGCGGTGCTCCAATCCGCGGTCGATCTCTCGAAGCTCGAAGACGTGTTCGTCGTCGTCGGGAAAAACAAATGACCCGAGCCCTGCGATGATCTTCTTCGGCATACTCGTGGGATCCATGTTTCTGGGGCTGGTGGTGCAGCACTTCATCGGGCCGCTGCCGCCGTTTGGCGCGCGGGTGCTGCTCATGCCGATCATCATGTTTTACGGCTGCCTCGCGCTGCCGGTGCCGGGGATGCTGGCGCTGGCGTTTTGCGGCGGGCTGATGTGGGACGCGCTGCATGTGCAGGTCGAGCTGGCAGGCGAGGGGAGCGCGGAGGTGGCGCTCGGCTGGTCCATCGTGCTCTACGCCTTGCTCGGCGCGCTGATGAACGGCTTCCGCCCGCTTTTCCAGCGCGGGCGCTGGGAGATTCACTGCCTGCTGAGCGGCGCCTGCACGTCGTTCCTCGTGCTCGCCGGCTACCTCATGCGCACCTTCCGGCACGAGCCGGTGGAATTCATTTTCAACAAGGAAGTCTGGTGGCGCATCGGCGGCGCGGGGCTCGCCGCGGCGCTGCTCTCGCCGTTCTTCTTTTTCGCCCTGAACTACCTCGCCTTCCTCACCGGCTACGACCCGCAGCCCGTGCGCAACGCGAAGCGCACCTCGACCTGATATGGCACGCCGATTTTCCCGCCGTCCCAGCGCCGAGTGGCGCGTGCTTTTCCTCGGCTTTGGCATGCTCTGCGCCTTTGGCGTGCTGGTCGGGAAGCTGTGGTACGAGCAGGTCTTGCGCGGCGAGGCGGTGTGGAAAAAAAAGATCGCCGGCAAGTCCGAAGTCACCGTGCGCATCCCCGCCGAGCGCGGCGAAATCCGCGACCGCAACGGCATCCCCCTCGTGACCAACCGCGCCAGCTACGAGGTGGAATTTTACCTGCCCGACATGGTGCGCGGCTACCGCAAGGACTACGGCTTTGCGCCGCAGCACGACTACGACGCCATCATCAAGGGCATGCGGAAAAAGCTGAAGGAGCCCGACATCGTGCGCATCGTGAACGAGACCGTCATCCCGAAGCTCGACGAGCTCGACCTCGCGCAGGACTACAATTCCGAGCAACTGCAAAAGCACTACCGCAACGACACCCTCGTGCCGTTCACCTACCAGCAGGCGCTGGATTTCAAAACCATCGCCAAATACTCCGAGCACGACCTCGGCCTGCCCGGCGTCGAGATCGCGGTGAAACCCGTGCGCCACTACGAGTACGGCGCGCTCGCCGCGCATCTGCTCGGCTACGTGGGCGCCCCGCAGGACGTGAACGTCCTGCCCGACATCGGCAAGTACACCTACTACCAGCCCGACGTGGACGGCAAATCGCAGATTGAGGCCAGCATGGACAAATACCTGCGCGGCGAGCCCGGCACGCGCATCCTGCGCAAAAGCGTGAAGGGCGTGATTGAGGGCGAAGACCGCATGGTGCCGCCGAAGCCCGGCAACAGCGTCATCCTCACGCTCGATGCCCGCGTGCAGATGATCGTGGAGCAGGCCCTGCGGCATCCTTCGCTCGGGCGCGCGGCGGCGGTGGTGGTCGATCCGAACAACGGCGACATCCTCGGCATGGGCTCGGTGCCGTCCTTTGACCCGCAGATTTTCATCCCCAGCATCAGCGCCGACGACTGGAAAAACCTCAACGACGACGAAGCCGTGCCGCTGGTCAGCCGCGCCGTCAGCGGCTTCCCGCCGGGCTCCACTTTCAAAATCATCACCGCCCTCGCTGGGCTCACCAAAGGGCTCGGCGGCAGCTACTACAACTGTCCCGGCGGCATCACCTACGGCGACCACTATTTCAAATGCTGGATCGCCGAGAAACGCGGCTCCCACGGCACCCTCGGCCTGACCGATGCGCTCAAGGTTTCGTGCGACTGTTACTTTTACCAGTACGGCAATGCCGCCTCCATCGAGGCGATGGATCACATCGGAAAAATCCTTGGCGTCGGCGAGCACTACGACCTTGGCATCGGCGATGAAAAGGACGGCACCATGCCCGGCCCCGAGTGGATGCGGATGAAATATCCCCAGCTCAAATGGACGACCGCACATACCGCCAACGTCACCATCGGCCAAGGCTACACGCTCGCCAGCCCGCTGCAGATGGCCATGTGCTACGCCGCCGTGGCCAACGGTGGCACCGCCTACGAGCCGCGCCTCGTCCGCACCGTGCTCGCGCCCGACGGCACGCCGACGCTCGACGAAAACGGCCAGGTCGCCGTGCCCGACCAGCCGAAGATTCGCGGCGACCTGCGCAAAGAACTGACCAAGGAGCAGATTGATCTCGTGCGCCAGGGCTTGTGGAAAGTGGTCAATGAAAAAGGCGGGCCCGGCGGCGGCGGCACCGGCGGCAAGGCGCGGCTGGCGAATGTCGTCGTGGCCGGAAAAACGGGCACCGCGCAGGCCACGGATCGCGGCAAAAAAGAGCACATCGCGTGGTTCTGCTGCTTCGCGCCCTTCGACAAACCGCGCTACGCCATCTGCGTGATGGTGCAAAGCGGCGAGCACGGCGGCGGCGTCGCCGCACCCGTCGCCGCCCGCATCTTGGAGCAATGCCTCGCCATGGATCAGGGCACCTACAAACCCGAACTCGTGAGCCTCGCCCCGGCGCACAGCGACCATCCTTTCGCCCTCATCGAAGCCCTGCCCGACTACAAGGACGGGCTAAAAGTCACCGTCAACGCCGAGGAAGACAGCGCCGGCGCGCACGAGCCTTCGACCGCAAACGTCGATCTCAAAAGCGGCGGCAAAGCCAAGCCCGACATCCGTGTCGCCGCCGACAAAAAAGGCACCGTCAAAGGCAAGACCAAAGGCCCCGACGCCACCATGTCCGCGCCGACCCCTCCGCCGCCAGCGCAGAGACGCGGCCTTTTCGACAGCATCTTCGGGCGCAAGTCCGAACCTCCTCCCAAAACTCAATCCGGGCCACCACTCAAGCCCTTCACGCACTGACCCAACCAATCCAGTGCTCAGCAAACTCTACCCCAAACTCATTTCCATGACCGAACGCGTCAAACGCCTCATCGGCCTGGCCCCGCGCCAGACCGGCAACAAACTCATCATCAACTGCGAAAAACTCGAGCGCCGCGTCGCGCTGCTCGAGAACGGCGTCCTCGAGGAATACTCCATCGAGCGGCAGACCGACCGCAATATCGTCGGCAGTATCTTCAAAGGCCGCGTCCGCAACATCGAGCACGCCCTCAAGGCGATGTTCGTGGACATCGGCTTTGAAAAAAACGCCTTCCTCCATTTCTGGGACGCCCTGCCCGCCGCGCTCGACAGCGGCATCGAGCAGGTCGAGCGCAGCGGCGGCAAGAA
>JANXWQ010000479.1 GCA_025351065.1 Chthoniobacter sp.
AGGAGCGACCCTTACTAATGCTTATGGTGTCGCGACTGCGGACGTTCATCTTTCGCTTCGCTCCGGCAGGCTGAGCGTCTATGACAGTGGAGGTCAGCCCGTGAACTACACGTCCACTTCCCCCACCGGCAGCGCCGCCGGGTTGAAGGTTGCCTCCGGCGGCTCCTTTGGAGGACTCACCGTGACGAACACGTCGCCGTTCAGCCACGGCTCGACCGCGAGTCTTCTCGGTGGCGTCGCCAGCGCGGATAGCGTGGTGGAAGCGACCTTTCTGGCCCAAGCCGCCGGCTTTACCCAAGCCAGTGACATCCTCGATGTCACCGGCATCGGGCAGGACAAGTTCGTTTTGCAACTCAGTTACGATCCGGCGATCGCCGCCTCGCTCTTTGGCAACGAAGCCAATGCCGTGCTGCTCTGGATGGACCCGGTGAGCGGCCTTTTTGAAAACGCCGTCTTCGGCAATTCGGATGGCGGCCTGCAAAGCCACGCGTTCTCGGGCGCATACGATCCAGCCACGGAGTCTGCTCTCGGAAGCTATGGCGTGGACCCCGTCAATCACGTCGTGTGGGCGGTGGTCAATCATAACAGCGAGTTCGGCGTGGGCCTCGCTTCCCCTGCGCCCGAACCATCGCAGATGGCGCTTCTGGCCATCGGTGCCGCGGGGCTGGTGATGAGAAGGCACCGAAGAAATTAGATTCTCTATTTCGCCGCCTCGGCGTTCGCGGCGAGCTGGCGGATGCGGGTGCGCGTGGCCTCATCATGCACGTCGCGGCCGGCGGCCTGCCGGTAGGCGTTGAGGGCGAGGTCGGGGCGGTTGATGGATTCGAGGATGCGGCCCATCAGCACCCACTCCTCATTGCGAAAACCGTGGAAGATGAGGACATCGCGCATTTCGCGCATCGCTTCCTCATCGTCGCCGCGTTCGAGGAGGTACTCCACGTAATGCTTGCGGATGGGCCAGTTGCGCGGCGCGCTTTCGAGCGCGGCGCGCAGGAGATTGCCGCTGTCGTGGCCGGTTTCCAAATGATCGAGCGCGGCGCGGGTGCGGTAGCATTCGGCGGTGAGCAGGGGCAATTTTTCCGCATGCGCGAGAGCTTCGCGCGCGCCGTCGAAATCGCGCGCGCGCAGGAGCACGTTGGCGTAGCCGAGCCAGATCATGGGCTGCTCGGGCGCGCGGCGCAGGGCCTCGCGGTAGTGCGCGAGCGCGCGGTCCTGGCGGCCCGCGGCGAATTCGACGTTCGCTAGATTCATGTGCATGCGCGGGCTGTCGCCGCCATCCGCGATGGTGCGCTCGATGAACGTGCGCTGGTCGCGCCAGTCCGCCTGCCGGAGAAAAGTGCGCGCGCCGAGCAAGGCCATCCAAATCGCGAGCGACGCGCCAACCGCGCCCGCGGCCTTTGAGCGTTGAGCGTTCGCCTTGCCCTCGAACGCCCGCAAAATCGAAAGCCCCGCCGCGAAAAATAGGAACGCGCTCGGCACATACAGCCAGTGCTCCGCGACGGTGGCGTTGAGGGAGAAAAGATTGCTGACTGGCAGATACGCGACGAGCCCCGCGCCGAGCGCCAGCGGGATGTGCGGATCGACCCGCGCCGCCCGCCGCCACCACCCCGCGCCGCCGATGATGAGCAGCACGCCGAGGAGCGTCTGGTATTCGCGCTGGCGCGCATTGCGCAGCGTGGCGTCCACGCTGTCCTGCGGGTGCGTGCTCACGTCGCGCTCCATGTGCAGGCTGACGGGCGCGATGATGAGCCCGGCGTACTCCGCCACGGCGCGCGCGGCGAGGATCGGGCGGATGGCCATGGGTGTGTCGGGCGGGGGAGGCGGCGGAGTTTTTTCGGCGGTGAATCGGAGCGTGCAATAAATACCGAGCACCGCCGCCGTCAGCGCGAACCATTTGCCAAAGACGCTCCACCCGACGCGCCGCCACGCGAGGATCACGAACCAAATGAGCAGCGCGGCCGCGCCGCTTTCCTTGGACAGCAGCGCGCCGAGAAAACACGCCGCTGCGCCGAGCGCCGCCAGCCGTTTGTGCCGCCCGCTTTCCAAACTCACCAGCCCGAGCGCGAGCCCGCTGAAGCCGCAGAGCGCCGCCAGCGGATCAGCCCGCCCGGCGATGTAGGTGACCGCCGAGGTGTGCAGCGGATGGATCGCCCAGAGCACTGCGACACCGAGCGCCAGCCGCTCGCGCAGCTCGATGGACAGAGCGGTTGCTGGGCGCAGTCCGCTGAGTCTCACCAGCAGAAAAAACAGTGCGACCGCCGCCGCGGCGTGAATGGCGATGCTGGTGAGATGCCAGCCCCACGGCTGCGCGAACGAGTAGAGCTGGTAGTCCGCGGTGAAGGTGAGGCGCTGAAGCGGGCGGTAGAAATTCGAGGCCGTGGCGTCGAGAAAAAGGAAGTGGCGGAAGCCCTCAGGGATGAGCCGCCAACTGCGGATCAGCGGATCGCGCAGGCAGAGCGCGGTGTCGTCCCAGACAAAACCGTTGCGCAGCGCGGGCCAGTAAACGAAAAACGCCGCCGCTATGACGACAACAACGGCAATGGAACGCGGCAGTTTTTTCAAGACGGCGATGATGAGAAACAGAATCCGCGCCAGCAAGCGTGGGTTCGGCTTCGCGGTGCTCGCGCTGATGCTCGTTGCGCGCACTTTCGCGGGCGATCTCGACGGCGTGAAGCAGCTCATCGTGAGCATCGCGCCGACGTGGGATTCCACGACCGGACGGCTCCAGCTTTTCGATCGCAAAGGCGCGGGCTGGGCCGCGAACGGGCCCGCGTGGCCGGTGCTCTACGGCAAGAGCGGACTCGTCTGGGGCCGCGGCGTGCTCGGCACCGGCGAGCCTGGCGCGCACAAGCAGGAGCACGACGGGCGCGCGCCGTGCGGGGTGTTTCGCCTCGGGACGATTTTCACCTACGACACCGCGCTGCCGGGTGGGGCAAAGTATCCGTTTCACACCGTCGGCGCGGGCGATGCGTGGAGCGACGACGTGGCCTCGCCCGACTACAACCGGCACGTCACCGTCGATCCCGCGAACCCGCCGCCGTGGTTTGAGAAACAGAAAATGCGGCACGGCGATTTCGCCTACCGCTGGCTCGTGGAAATCCGCCACAACTCCGACCCGCCCGCGCCCGGAGCTGGCAGCGCGATCTTTTTCCACATCCGCCGCGGCGCCACGCGCCCGAGCGCCGGCTGCACCACGATGGCGGAGGAAAATCTCGTGCGCCTCATCACCTGGCTCCGCGCCGACCAGCGCCCGCACTACGCGCTCCTGCCGCGCGCGCAGTACGAGGCGAAATGGCAGGCCTGGGGGCTGCCCAGCCCGCCGGAAGCGGCGGCGCTTTTGCCAAAGTAGCGCGGGCTTTGGGCGGGTGGTTTTTTTTGCAAACGCAGAGACGCCAAGGCGCAGAGGACGCAGAGAAAAAGCCGGATCGTGATCGCCTTTCCTCTGCGATCTCTGCGCCTTTGCGTCTCTGCGTTTGATCCGCCCGCCGCGCCCGGAGGTTGCGGCTAACAAACCCGCCGCCCGGCGGTTCCCAGAATGACCGTTGCAACTGCCTGTTGCCGGTGTTAGTTCAACTTACAACCCGAACGCTTATGAATATCGCCTTTCTTCCCAATCTAGCCGGCCCGGACGGGATCATGATCTTGATCATCATCCTGCTCCTTTTCGGAGCGAAAAAACTCCCTGAATTGGCCAAGGGCATGGGTCAGGCCGTGCGTGAGTTTTCCAAGGCCAAGGACGAGGTGCATAACGAAATCACCCGCGCCCCGGCACCCGAGCCGCCTAAGCTCGAAGAGCCGAAAGCCGAGGTCGCCCACGACCCGCAGGCCCACGATTCGCACACCACGGTCATCTAAGCCGTCGCCACCACGCTCTCCGAAAGGGCTCGCCTTCACCGGGCGAGCCCTTTCTATTTTCGCCCGATGAAATCCCCCGCCTGGCTGCTGCTCGCGCTCTTTCCGGCGCTGCCGT
>JANXWQ010000654.1 GCA_025351065.1 Chthoniobacter sp.
CTCGCGAGCGAGGCGGAACGGTTGGGGAGGGAGATCGGGGAGCTGACGGGGAAGGGTGGGCGGAAACCCAGGTTTCCTGCACCGTTTTTTCGCTGGGCAGGGATGCCCGGCGGACTTTCGCAGGCTGGAAGCCCGCGCCACACTTCTTCCTTGTCATCGCGGCGGCGGTTGCGCATTGCAGGCGGATGTCCGGGCCCGTTCATCGGCCAGCCTGCCGGGAACACGGATCGCCGGATATAACCTGCCACCCATGCGTTTCCTCCTCCCGTTCCTCGCCATCCTCGCGTTTGCGCCTTCCGCTTTCTGCGAGGACAAATTCATCGCTGCACCGGAACACGAGCCGAACCCGGCGGGGCCGCACGGCACGCTGACGAAGATGCCCCCGTGGTCGTCGAAAATCTTCGCGGGCACCGAGCGCGACTGGTGGATTTACGTGCCCGCACAGTACCTGCCGGACGGCAGTGCGGCGGTGATGGTTTTCCAAGACGGGCACGATTACGTGGGCGAAAAGGGCCACTGGCGCGTGCCCATCGTGTTCGACAACCTCATCGCCAGCGGGGCGATGCCGCCGACCGTGGCGGTGCTCATCAACCCCGGCCACGATGCGAGCAAGGGCGAGCTGAGAGGCGCGTGGAATGCGAACAACCGCAGCCTCGAATACGACGCGCTCGGCGACCGCTACGCGCGGTTTCTGCTCGATGAAATCCTGCCCGAGGTCGAGAAGGAGCACCCGCTTTCGCACGACCCGGAGAAGCGCGCGATCTGTGGCGCGTCGAGCGGCGGCATCTGCGCGTTCACGGTCGCGTGGGAAAGGCCGGACGCATTTCGCAAGGTGCTCTCGACCATCGGCTCGTTTGTGAATCTGCGCGGCGGCAATGCGTATCCGTCGCTCATCCGCAAGACCGAGCGGAAGCCGCTCCGAGTTTTCCAGCAGGACTCGGGCGGCGATCTCGACAACCCGTTTGGCAACTGGCCGCTGGCCAACCAGCAGATCCACGCCGGGCTGAAATACATGGGCTACGACTGCCGCTTCGATTTCGCAGAGGGCTACGGGCACAACTCGGACCACGGCGGCAGCATTTTCCCCGAGGCGCTGAAATGGCTGTGGCGCAAGGATGCGCCGGCCTCGGCGGGCGACCGGCGCCCGCAAATCGGCGGCGACATGCCGCTGAGCCAGATCCTCGTCGAGGGCGAAACGTGGCAGCTCGTGGCTGAAGACATCGGGTTCGCCGATGGCCCGACGACGGACGCGGACGGCGCGTTTTATTTCTGCGACCTCAAGGCGAACGCGATCTTCAAAATCGCGTCCGACGGCGTGAAAACGAAAATCGCCGATGAGCCGGGGAGCGGCCTCAAATGGGGCGCGGACGGGCGGCTCTACGCCTGCCAGGGCTCGAAGAAACGGCTCGTGGCGCTCGACGTGAAAGCGACGCCGCCCGCGGTGGAAGTCCTCGCCGAAGACGTGCAGCCGAACGACCTCGCGGTGTCGGCGCGCGGGCACATCTATTTCACGGAGACGGGGAAAAAGCAGGTGACGTTTGTGGATGCGAAGTCGCACGAAAAGCGCGTGGCGGACACCGGCACGAATGCACCCAACGGCATCGCGCTTTCACCCGACCAGGGCACGCTCGCGGTGAGCGAGTACGGCGGGGACAACGTGTGGATTTTCCGCATCGGCGCGGACGGCGCGCTGGACGCGAAGGAGCCGTACATGACCCTGCGCAAACCCATCGACCCGGCGGGCGATTTCAAATTTGCCGAGCCGCCGCCTTTCAAAAAAAGCGCCAGCGGCGACGGCATGACCACCGACGCCGCCGGGCGCTACTACGTGACCAGCGCCGTGGGCGTGCAGGTCTTCGATCCCACGGGCCGGCTGTGCGGCGTGCTACCCGCGCCGCAGCCCGCCAAGCCGCTCACGAGCTGCACGCTCGCCGGGCCGAAGCTCGAATACCTCTACGTCACCAACGGCGACAAAATTTTCCGCCGCAAAGTGCAGGCGACCGCGAATCTGACCTTTAAAAATCCCGCCGCCAAATAGCCGCTCCTTCGGGGCTGCTCAATTCAGCAGCGCGTCGGTCGCGGCGGGCAGGGGCAGCGTTTCTTTCAGCGGTTTTGATTCGAGCTGGAGCTCGCTGTCCGGCATGGTGACTTCGCTCTGCACCGGCGTGGAAAATTCGGACTCCGCGGGGGCAGGGGACGCGGGTGCGGCTGGCGTGGCGGGGCCGAGCGGCATCTGGCTCACGATGGCCGCGCCGAGCAGCGCGAGCGCGGCCGCTACCGCCGCCTGCCGAAACCAGCGGCGTGTGGGAAAGAGTTCCGAATACGCATCCGGCAGCGGCTCATGGGCCGCGGCGTCATGGCCGGCTGCGGAAGCTTTGGGCGCGGCGGAATTTTCCACCGGCAGACCGTGGCTTTGGCGCAGTGCGTCGCGCTCCCGCAGCAGCGCCTCGATGGTATTCTTGTAACCCTCGATCACCACATCCGGGGCAGCCGCGGCAGGGTGCGGGGCGTCTGTCGGCGCGGCGGTTTCGACGGCGGGCAAAATTTCCACCGGGCGCGCGGCGAGGGCGTCGCGTTCGGCGGTGACTTCCGCGAGGCGGCTGAGCGCGGCGTCGCGCTCGCCGGTGAGCGCCGTCAGGCGTGTAGCCAGCGTATCGCGCTCGGCGATGGCCTCGGTGCCGAGGGCCAGCGCGGTGTCGCTGTCGGCGATGAGCTTTTCCGCCCGCGCCGCGGCGGCATCGCGCTCCGCGGTGAGGGCGGTGACGCGCGCCAAGGCCGCGTCCCGTTCGGCGGCGGGTTCCGCCGCGCAGGCCAGCGCGGCGTCGCGCTCCGCAGTGAGTTCCACGGCGCGGGCCGTGGCGGCAGCGCGTGCGGCGGTAAGTTCGGCTTCCCGGGCTGCAGTCGTAGCGTTGCACGCGGTTTTCTCGGAGGCCTGGGCGGTGGCGCTCTCGCTGTCGGCCACCAGCTTTTCGATGCGCGCCGTGGCGGCAGCGTGCTCGGCGGCGAGTTCCGCGATGCGCGCCGTGGCGGCGTCGCGCTCCGTGGTCATCGCGGCGGCCTGGGCCACTGCGGCATCGTGGCTGGCCGTGAGTTCCGCGGCGCGGGCCAAGGCGGTGTCGCGTTCGGCGGTGAGTTCGCCGGTGCGCCCGATCGAGGCATCGTACTCCGCGCCAAATTCCGCCGCTCGCGCGAGGGCCGCGTCGCGCTCGGCCCGGAGCTGGGTCAGGACGCGCGCGGTCGCCGCATCGTCGATTTTGACGGTCGGTGCCACGATCCGCAGCCCGGAAGTGGCCGGTGCCACACTCATCGCCCCTTCGGGTGCGCTGTCGGGTGCGCTGTCGGCCGCGGCTTCTTTCGTGGTTTCATTCGCGGCGTAGGGTTTGGGCGCGGTCTTCGTCGGCTGGCGCTGTTTCCGTGCCTTGAATTTTTGCGCCAGCGCCTCGACACCGGTCGGCGAAATGCCGCCGTCCGCCGCGCCCTTTTTCGCCTCTTGGATCATCGCCAGCACCTTTTTCCATGGGAAAGGAATGGTGCGATCCGGGTTGATCGCCGCGTCGCTGCGAAAAATATCCGGCATGCGCCGATAGACCTCGGTGAGCCGGATCATCGCATCGCCGCGCCCGATGCGCTCGCTCAGGCTGGACAGCTCGAACGGCATCGGGATCGAACGGTCGGGCGAGCCTGTCTCGAGCAGTTCCGACGGGAGGTGGTCGAGAAAATCGCCCAGCCGCAGCGTCACCATTTCCGTGGGCAGCGCGCGGTCCGCGAGCGCGGGCGTGCGCGGTTTTTGCGGGAAAGGGGCGGCGGGTGCGTGCCATGCGGGCTTGATCGCGCGGGCTACGGCGGCGGGCCGGCGCACGGGCGCGATGGGCTCGGCCACCGGCTTCGCCGGTTCGAGGGCGCGGACGGGTTCAGCCGCGGGCTGGGCTGGCTTCCGGAGGAGTTGGGCGAACAAATTTTTCATAGGAAACTTGCCTTTGAATTAGCCGTTTCGATGCCACATCGGCGGATAACTGGACATCCGCCGCTCCTGCGTGGCGCAGTCTGGAAGCCTGCGCCACTTCACTTCGCGGTGAAAAACTCGTCGAGCCCGGAGGTGCCGCCCGTCTTCATCGGCGCGGCTTTCCAAATCGCGCCGGTCGGATCGTATGGCGGAAACGTCTGCCCTTCCTGCGGCTCCGGCAGCGGCCCGCCCGCGAGGCGGAAGACCGGCAGGATCGGATTGCCGCGCGCGTCGCGGTTGTAGTCCACGCCTTCCTCCTCCAGAAGCAGGCTGAAAAAAACCAGTCCACCCGGCTGCTCGCCGATGAGCACTTCCATGTCGTAAAACTGCCCCGCCTTCAGCCGCAGCGCGTCGCCGCGCGCGAAGCCGTTCGGGATGCCCGTGTAGCCGTAGTCGTAGTTGCGCGCGGTTTTCCACTCCTCGTCCTGCTGGTACCAGCAGCGGTCGAGCACGGTCTTGCCGTTGAAGCGCACGACCAGCACATCGTCGCCGCCGCCGACGAAATGATACGTGCCGTCCGCGGGCGGCGCGACGCGCGCCTTGTAATGCACCAGCCACCGGCTCGGCTGCACTTTGTCCGCGAGATCGAACGCCTTCGGGCCTTCGTCCGCCGGCATGTTCGGGATGAAAATCTGCGGCGTGTAGAGTTTTTGCGGCGCGTGGAAATATTCGCCGAGCACGCTCACGCGCCAATGTTCGCGGACGAACTTGCGGAAGATCGTGTGGTATTCGTCGGGCGAAACATTCGTCGGCTTGCCGGCGCGCGTCTGCTTAAGGTCGTAGAAAGTGCCCACGAAACCGCTCGCGGCCGGCTCGCGGTCGCCGAAGAATTTTTGCGTGCCGCCGGGCCTGTTGCCGCCACCCGGCAAGCCTTTGCCCGGCTTGCTTTCCGGTCCGCTCGGGATATTGCCCGGACTGACGGACGGGCCGGTCGGCTGCGTGAGTTTCGCCAGATTGAAAACGGCAGGCGCAGGCGCGGTGGTGAGGATGGCCGCGATGGCGGACGAGTTAGGCATGGGCACTGGCGCTTCGATTTTCACCGGATCGTCCGGCGGTGTCACGGGATCGTCCGGCGGTTTGGAGGTCGTGCTGTCCGCCACGAGCGTGCCCTCAGGGGCCGTGAAATCGTCCGCCGTGCGCGGCGTTTTGAAAAGCACCACACTCCCGCCGATGACGATGAGCACCGTATGAATGAGCGCGGAGAACGTGAGGAAACGCGCCTCGGCGAGGCGGAGCTGGAGGCGGGTGAGCAGCGGCTTTTTTTGTGGGGAGGTTTGCATGCCGCCCCCTTTAGCACCGCCCATGCCCGCGCCACTCGCCGCCGCGCCCGACTCTGGAAAACCGCCGCCGCCGCCCGCCCAGCCTGCAAGCAAGCCGCTTCCCCGCGGACAGCTTTCATCCAGGCGTGCGCGCCAAATGAACAGCCGCTATCCCCAAAGTAGCTTGGGCTTTAGCCCAAAGGGTGCGACGGACTCCGGGTTGAACCCCCAGTCATCCAACCCGCGTCCCTTGCCCCGTCCCCGCCTCACACTCCTTGTGCTCATCACCGCCGCCGCGCTCGCCCGCGCGGCGGAACCCACCCCGGAGCAGCGCGCTTTTTTCGAGACGAAAATCCGGCCCGTCCTCGTCGCGGAATGTTACGACTGCCACGCAGGCGAAAAGCACAAGGGCGGCCTGCGCCTCGACAGCCGCGAGGCGCTGCGCCGCGGCGGCGAGACCGGCGCGGCAGTGGTGCCGGGCAATGTCGCGGACAGCCTGCTGCTCGCGTCGATCCGCCACGACGATCCCGATTTCAAGATGCCGAAAAAAGCGCCGAAGCTCGACGACGCCATCATCGCAGATTTCACCGCATGGGTGAAAATGGGCGCGCCCGATCCGCGCGACCAACCCGACGCGGCGAAAGCGGGCGGCACAAAATCCTGGCCCGACATGCTCGCCGCGCGGCGCGGCTGGTGGAGCCTGCAACCCATCGCGCGCCCGCCGGTGCCCGCCGTGCAAAACCGCGCGTGGCCGCACACCGACGCGGACAGTTTTCTCCTCGCGAAAATGGAGGCGCGCAACCTCGCGCCCGCGCCGGATGCCGATGCGCGCACGCTCATCCGGCGGATGACTTTCGCCCTCACCGGCCTGCCACCGACAGCGGATGAGGTCGCCGCTTTCGTCCGCGACTACGCTGCCGACCCAGCCGCGAAAACCGCGGCGCTCGCCGACCGGCTGCTTGCCTCTCCGCGCTTCGGCGAGCATTGGGCGCGGCATTGGATGGACCTCGTGCGCTACGCCGAAACACACGGCAGCGAAAGCGACCCCGAGATTCCGCAGGCGTGGCGGTATCGCGACTATCTCATCCGCGCGTTTAACGCCGATGTGCCGTGCGACCAGCTCATCCGCGAGCACCTCGCGGGCGATTTGCTGGCGCAGCCGCGGTGGAATCGCGCGGAGCAGTTCAGCGAATCGAAGCTCGGCCTCGCCTGCCTGCGGCTGAACGAGCACGGCTTCCAGCCCATCGACACTTTCGAGGATCAGGTGAAGACCGTGGACAACCAGATCGACGTGATCGCGAAGGCGTTCCAAGGGCTGACCATCACCTGCGCGCGCTGCCACGATCACAAGTTCGACGCCATCTCGCAGCGCGATTACTACGCGCTCTTCGGCGTCCTCGCGAGCAGCCGCCCGGCGCAGGTCACCATCGACGCGCCGGAACTCCTCACGCGGCATGATGGCGAACTCGCCGCGCTCAAAGGCTCGATCCGCGACGGGCTCGCCGATGCGTGGCTGCCCGAGGCCGCGCGCTTTGCGGAAAAAATGACGCGCGGCGAACTGCCGGGCCCTTTGCTCGACGAGGCGCGCAAGGATTTTGCGAATCCGCTCAACGCGTGGGCGCGGCTCGGCACGCTCGACGGCGCGGCGTTTGCGAAGGAATGGGAAACCGTCGCGCGCGAGCTGCGGGAGAAAGGCGACGCGGCGCGCACATTCAACCGCGAGCACTTCCGCGCGGGCTGGGATTTCACCACGGGCGGCGACGCGCAGTGGAGCGCGCTCGGCGCGGGGCTTTATGAAAAGGCGGCGCGGGTGGGTGAGTTCAGCGTCGAGCCGGAGGGCGAGCGCGTGCTCGACGGGCTGCGGCCCGCGGGCGTGATGACCGACCGGTTTTCCCGCAAGCACAACGGGCATTTCACCTCGCCACGCTTCAAGCTGGAGTCCGACAGCATCAGCGTCCGCGTCGCCGGCGGCGGCGGCGCGTGGGTGCGCGTGATCGTGGACAACTACCCGCTCCCGCAAAACCCCACCTTCCCGCGCGCCGAGCTGAAAAACAGCGCGACGAGCTGGGTGCGGCTCGACACCAACTTCCGCAAAGGCAACTGGGCCTACCTCGAATTTGTGACCAACGACGACCTCACCAAAAGGGAAGGCAACGGCGGGAAGGACGGGCGCTCGTGGTTCGCCGTCGAGCGCGTGGTCATTGGCGAAAAGGACGCGCCGCGCGAGGAGCCGGTGGCCGCGGATGCTGTGCTGGCGGGCGCTGTGCCGGCATCGGCGGCCGAGCTGGCGGCGCGCTACGGCGCGGCTTTGACGGATGCGGTGAAGGCGTGGCGGATGGATGCGGTCAGCGAATCGCAGCGTGCGCTACTCGACTTTTTCATCCGCCGCGGGCTGCTGCCAGCCACGCTCCCAGCGCTGCCGAATGTCGCCGGGAAAGTCGCCGAGTACCGGCGGCTGGAAAGCGATGTGCCGGTGCCGCGCCGCGTGCCGGGCGTGATCGAGGGCACGCCGTGGGACATGCCGCTGCTGCCGCGGGGCGATCACAAGAAGCCGGGCACGCCGGTGCCGCGCGGCTATCTGGAGGTGCTCGGCGGCGGGTCGTTTCAAACCGCGCAAAGCGGACGCAACGAGCTGGCGGAGCAGATCGCCAGCGCCACGAATCCGCTGACCGCGCGGGTCATGGTGAACCGCATTTGGCTGCAACTGTTTGGCCGCGGGCTGGTGGCGACGCCGGATAATTTCGGCCGCATGGGCGAGAAACCCACCCATCCCGAACTGCTGGATTTTCTCGCGGCGCGCTTTGTGGATGACGGTTGGTCTTTCAAAAAGATGATCCGCTACCTCGTGACCTCACGCGGCTGGGAAACAAGCGCCGAAGCGCCTACCGGGGCGGCGGAGCGCGACGCGACGAATGATCTGGTCAGCCACGCGCGGGTGCGGCGGCTGGATGCGGAGGCGATTCGCGACAGCATGCTGGCGGTTTCGGGGAAACTCGACGCGACGATGTTTGGCGCTTCGCTGGTAGGCAACGGTGCGCCGCGCCGCAGCGTCTATCTGCGCGTGCAGCGCAACGACCCGAACCTTTTTCTCGAAGCCTTCGACGCGCCGAAACCGTACACCACGCTGGGCCGCCGCGACGCGACCAACGTGCCCGCACAATCGCTCGCACTGCTCAATGATCCCTTCGTCATCGACCTCGCGAAGCAGTGGGCCGCCGCGCTCATCCGCTACAATCCCGACGCCTCACCCGAGATGCGCGTGCAGACGATGTTCAACGCGGCGCTCGCCCGCGAAGCCAGCGCGGATGAGCTTTCGCGGTCGGTGGCGTATCTCGCCGCGCTGGTGCAAGCGCACGGCGTCGAGCCTGCCAAGCTCGCGATGAGCGAGCGGGTGTGGCAGGATTTCGCGCAGTCGATTTTCAACCTCAAGGAGTTCATCTATGTCCGCTGACCACGCCTTTTCCGCCCGCTGCTCGCGCCGCGAAATGCTGCGGCGCACTTCGCTCGGCTTCGGTTCGCTCGCGCTGGGCGGGCTGCTCGGGAGCAAGGCGTGGGGCGCGGCACCCGGCCCGCATTTCAAGCCACGGGTGAAGCATGTGATCTTCTGCTACATGAGCGGCGGGGTGTCGCATGTGGACTCGTTTGACCCGAAGCCGGAGCTGAAGCGCCGCCACGGCCAGCCCATGCCGGTGCCGGTGCGGCCCACGGTTTTCAATGAGAACGGTAACATCATGGCATCGCCGTGGGAGGCGAGGCCACGCGGGAAAAGCGGGCTGCTGATCTCCGATCTTTTTCCGCATCTCGCGGAGCTGGCGGATGACCTCGCGATCGTGCGCTCGATGACAAGCAAGGTGAATGAGCACGCGCAGGGCAACTACTGTTTCCACACGGGCCTGCCCTTCATGGGCCACCCGAGCGCGGGCGCGTGGGTGAGCTACGGGCTCGGCTCGGCGAATGAAAATCTGCCCGGCTTCGTGGTGCTGCAAAGCGGCGGCGCGATTCCGCCGCACGGGGGCGTGGGGCTTTACAGCAACGGCTACCTGCCCGCGCAGCATCAGGCCTCGATCATCAAGGCCGACGGCACGCCGGCGCTGGCCAACATCGCGCCGCACGAAAGCGATGCGCTCCAGCGCGCGCGGCTCGGCTTTCTGCGCGACGTGGATGCGCGCTCCACAGTCGCGTCGGACCCGGCGGTCGAGGCGGCGATTCGGAATTACGAAACCGCCTACCGCATGCAGACCGCGGTGCCGGAGCTGTGCGATCTGGGCGGCGAAAGCGACGCCACGAAAAAGCTCTACGCCCTCGATTCGCCGAACGCGCACACCGTGTCGTACGGCCGGCAGTGCCTCGTCGCGCGGCGGCTCATCGAGCGCGGCGTGCGCTTCGTCGAGCTGAGCTGCCTGAACGAAAACATCGGCGCGGGCAATTCGCCGAATCCGTGGGATCAGCACGGCAAAATCAAGGAAGGCCACGGCGCGATGGCGCTGCAGGTCGATCAGCCCATCGCCGGGCTCATCCGCGATTTGAAGGCGCGCGGGCTGTTCGACGAGACGCTGATTCTTTTCTCCGGCGAGTTTGGCCGCACGCCGTTTTCGCAGGGCAGCGACGGGCGCGATCACAATCCGTTCGGCTTCAGCCTGTGGCTCGCGGGCGGCGGCATCCGCGGCGGCACGGCCTGCGGCGCGACCGATGAGCTGGGCTATTTCGCGGTGGAAAATGTGACCACGATTTACGATCTCTACGCCACCATGCTGCACCTGCTCGGCATCGACCATGAGCGGCTCACGTATCGTTTCGGCGGACGAGATTTCCGGCTGACGGATGTGAGCGGAAAGGTGCTGCGGGAGATTTTGAGCTGAGCGCACGCGGCCAAAGCAATTCGCGTCTGCGCGATTAAAGATTCCGTAGCCAAACCCGGTCGCGCCGGACTAGCCTCGCGCTCCACCTCCACAACCCAAAAACCATCATGCAAGAACCATCCCACATCCTCACCCCGGACGCCTTTAATCGGCGCACGTTTTTGAAAAAAGGCTCCGCGGCCATGGCTGGCGGCGCGCTCCTCGGTTCGCTCGCCGCCGAGCGTTTCGCCCACGCCGCGGGCAATGACGAAATCAAAATCGCCCTCGTCGGCTGCGGCGGACGCGGCGGCGGCGCGGCGGACCAGGCGCTCAGCACCTACCAGATCGGCCCGGTCAAACTCGTGGCCATGGCCGATGTCCACGAAGACCGCCTCACCGGCACGCTCAACAATCTCAAGGCCAAGCACGCCGACCGCATCGACGTGCCGAAAGAGCGCCAGTTCCTCGGCTTCGACGCTTTTGAAAAAGCCATCGAGGTTGCCGATGTCGTCATCCTCGCGACACCTCCCGGCTTTCGCCCGATGCAGATCGAGGCCGCGGTCAAGGCGGGCAAAAACATTTTCACGGAAAAGCCCGTCGCCACCGACGCGCCCGGCGTGCGCAAAGTGCTTGCCGCCGCCGAGGAGGCGAAAAAGAAAAACCTCAAGATCGGCGTCGGGCTTCAGCGCCATCATCAGGCCGGCTACATCGAAACCATCAAGCGCCTGCACGACGGCGCGATCGGCGACATCGTTGCGCTGCGCGCTTACTGGAACGGCCAGACACCGTGGGTGAAAACGCGCGAGTCGCTGGAAAAACAGTACGGTCGCAAGCTCACCGAAATGGAGTACCAAATGCGCAACTGGTACTACTTCACCTGGATCGGCGGCGACCACATTTGCGAGCAGCACATCCACAACCTCGACGTCATCAACTGGGTCAAGAAAGGCCATCCCGTGAAGGCGAACGGCATGGGCGGTGTAGAAGTGCGCAAAGGCCCCGACTATGGCGAAATCTTCGACCATCACGCCGTCGAGTTCACTTACGAGGACGGGTCGAAATGCTTCAGCCAGTGCCGCCACATCCCCGGCTGCTGGGACAGCGTCTCCGAGGCCGCCGTCGGCACGAAGGGCACCTGCGACGTCAACAGCTACACCATCCGCGGCGCTGAGCAGTGGCGCTACAAACATGAAGGCGACAAAGACCCGTACCAGCAGGAGCACGACGACCTTTTCACCGCGATCCGCAACAACACGCCGTATAGCGAACTCGAATACGGCGCGCACAGTTCCATGACGGCGATCCTCGGGCGGATGGCGACCTACGGGGGCAAGGAAGTCGAGTGGGACAAGGCGATCAAATCTGAGATCAACCTCTTCCCCGACAAGCTCGCGTGGGACGCGCCGATGAAGGTCAACCCCGGCCCGGACGGCATGTATCCGCACGCCATCCCCGGCAAGACCGTGGTCATCTAAGCTGCGCCAGCACTAGATTCCCGAGCGCCCCGCTTTCTCGACGAGAAGGCGGGGCGTTCTTTCTGGTAGGGAAGGCACTCCGTGCCGTCCGGGGCGACGCAGCGAGGCGGCAGGTGGATGACGCGTCGTCACAGCCCCGCCACCTCGCTGCGCTCGCCCGGCGGACGGCACGGAGTGCCATCCCTACCGCGTCGCGCGCGGCACGTCGCGCCAGCGCGCGGATTCGAGAAACTGGATCTTCCCGGCGGGCTTGCGGACGAGGTGCGCGGCGGTGCCGGGCGTCTCCTCGACGAGCTTCAAGCCGAGCTCCGGGCCGAGGACGCTGACGGCCGTCGAGAGCGCATCAGCCGTCATCCCATCCGGCGCGATGATCGTGACGAGGCTGTGGTCCGTGAGCCCGAGGCCGGTGCGCGGATCGACAATGTGGGAGTAGCGCTGGCCGGCGATTTCCACGCGCTGGAAAACATCGCCGCTGGTGGCGATGCCGCAGTTTTTCAAATACACGATCTGCGGCGGCGGCGCGTCCGGCGCATCGAGCGGCGCGACCTCGATCCGCCAGCCGGGCTGGTCCGGCGGCGCATCGCCCGCCGCCATGTCGCCGCTGCCGCCGACCAGCGCGCGGGGCAACCCGCGCTGCTTCAAAACCGCCAGCGCCTCGTCGCACGCGAAACCTTTCGCAATCGCCCCGAGATCGAGCCGCATCTCCGGCGCGAGCAGTTCTGCCGTGCGATGTTCGGGATCGAGCCGCAGCTTTTTGTAGCCCACCCGCGCGCGCATTTCCGCGAGCAGCGCCGCGTCCGGCAGCGTTTGCGTGCGCCGCGCGCGCCGCCACACATTCACCAGCGGCCCGACCGTGATGTCGAACGCCCCGCCGCTCCGCTCCGCCACCGTCTGCGCATGCGCCAGCACCTTCCAAAGCGCCGTGCTCACCGGCACCGCCCCGCCCGTTGTGCGCGAAAGGCGGCTCAGCTCCGAGTCGCTGTCGTAGTCGCTCATCACCGCGTTCAGTTCGGCGATGCGCGCGAACGCCGCATCCGCGCCCGCCCTTGCCGCCGCCTCATCCGCCGCATAAACGGACACGCGAAACGGCAGCCCCATCTCCGCTTTCTCGAAGGCAAATTTTCGCAGTTCCTCCGCCGCGCGCAGCGGCAGCACGAGGACCCAGAGCAGCAGGAGCGCGGGAATTTTCATGAGCTGATTCCT
Source organism: Chthoniobacter sp. (assembly GCA_025351065.1). GTDB lineage: Bacteria > Verrucomicrobiota > Verrucomicrobiia > Chthoniobacterales > Chthoniobacteraceae > Chthoniobacter. The sequence continues at coordinate 12,779 of JANXWQ010000654.1, forward strand.
ACGCCGCGCCGCCTGTGTCTTCACTATGAAAGGTGGCGGCTCAGCTTGCTGCGCTGGAGGGTGGCGCTCCAGCGAGCGCCATCACGTCATCGAGTTTGATCGTCATGCCGGAATCGGTCGCGCGCTGCGCGTCGGCGGCACTGAGGGCGGCGAGGGTCAGCGCTTCGCAGGCCGCCTGGGCGGGCTCGAAGACGGGCGTGCGCGGGCTCTGGATTTTCTGGCGCAGCCGCGCCGCCGCGGAGGACAGCGTGAGCGCGGCGGCCATCGTCCCTTCCTGCTGGAGGAGGATGGCCGCGGATTCGAGCAGTTGCGCGACCGCTTTTTCCGCACCGACCTCGAGGGCCAGGGTGAGCCCTTCGGAAAAATGCGCGCGCGCCGCCGTCCGGTCGCCGCGCGCGAGGGCGACGCGGCAGAGCCCGTTGGCGGAATCGGCCATGCCGCCTTTGAGCTTCAGGTTTTTCCGGCCCTCGAAGCTGGCGGTGAAGACGCGCCCGGCGGTCTCGATATCGTTTTGAAAAAAGGCCAGCCAGCCGAGCGCGACCATGGGGTAAAAGACATTCGATTCCTGTTTGAGTTTGACGAAGAGCCGCTGGCTTTCCTCCAGCGGGGCGGCGGCGGCGGGGAGGTTGCCGAGGTTCAGTTCGGTGTTGCCGCAGTTGAAAAGGGCGATGGCGATTTCGCGCTCGGCGGGAATGCCGCGCGCGAGTTTGAGAAATTCCCGGTAGTGGCGCAGGGCCGCCGGCAAGTCGGCGGCGGCCTGCGCGGCCAGCCCGAGGTCATTCTGGCAATTCGCGATGCACTTCGGATCGCCGCGCCTTTGCTCGATTTCCAAGGCGCGCTGAAACAGCGCGTGCGCGTTCTGCGTGTCGCCCTGGCGGTAGGCCAGCAGCCCGGCGCCGCTGCACGCGCCGCCGAGGGCGGCGGCGGTTTCCGGCGTCTCCGGGGCATCGAGGATTTGCCCGAGTTCCTGCCGGCCTTCGGACAGGTAGCCTCGCGTTTCCCAAAAGCGCCAGAGCGCCGCGCCCATGCGCAGCGAGGAGGCGCGGTCGGCGGTGAGCGGGCACCAGTCCATCGCCCCGCGCACATTGTCGTGCTCGGCTTCCAGCTCATCGAGCACGCGGCTTTGGTCCCCGCCTTCGCGCAAAACCGGCGCGCGTTCCTCGGCGAAGCGCACGCACCATGCGCGGTGCCGCTCGGCGACCGTGCGCGTCTCGCCGGCCTCTTCCAGCTTGGCGGTGCCAAACTGCCGCACGGTTTCGAGCACGTCGTAGCGGCAGCCGTGGAGCTGGAGGTTGGACGGCACGGGTTTGATCTGTACAAGGGATTGATCGGCGAGCTTTTCGAGTGCATCCGCCACGGCCATTTCGTCCGCGTTTTCCCATGCGCAGACCTCGCCCGCCGCCGCGAGCGTCCAGCCGCCGCGGAAGACCGACAGCCGGCGAAGGAGCCGCTGCTCCTCGGGCGCGAGGAGCTGGAAGCTCCAGTCGATAGTGGCGAGCAGGGTTTTCTGCCGGAGCGGGGCGTCACGCGAGCCTTGGGTGAGCATGCCCAGGGAGTCGTCCAGCCTGGCGGCGATCCATTCGACGGAAAAAGTGCGCAGGCGCGCGGCGGCGAGTTCGATGGCCAGCGCGATGCCGTCGAGACGGCGGCAGATTTGCGCCACGCTCGCGGCGTTTTCATCCGTGAGGAGAAAAGCGCTTCCGCCGAGCCCGGCGCGCTCGGTGAAAAGCCGGACGGCATCGAGCCCGGCGATTTTCGCGGCGGTGATTTTGCCGCCCGCCGGCGGCCCTTTGAGCGAGCCGACCTTGTGAATCTGCTCGCCGGAAAGATTCAGCAGCGCGCGGCTGGTCGCCAGGATGCGGATGTCTTTTCCTTTGCTGATGATCTCCGCCGCGAGCGTGGCGCAGGCGGCGGAAAGGTGCTCGCAGTTGTCCATGATGAGCAGCGCCTTTCGCGTGGAGAGATATTCGCTCAGGATCGCGGTGGGCGGGCGCTCGCGCTGCTCCTTGAGCCCGAGCGCGCCGGCGACCGCCTGCGGCACGAGCGCCTCGTCTTTGACCGAGGCGAGTTCGGCCAGCCACACGCCGTCGGGAAAGTGGGCCGCGGACTGGCGGGCCGCCTCGAGCGCGAGGCGCGTCTTGCCGCAGCCGCCCGGCCCGCTGAGCGTGACCAGTGCATGCGCCGCGATTTTCTGGCGGACGGCGGCCACCTCCTGCGCGCGCCCGATGAAGGTCGTGCGATCCGCCGGCAGCGCCGCGGTCGGCGGCACCCCGCGCTTGCTGCGGAACTCTTCGGGAATCTGTGCGGCGAGAAACTCCAGGATCGTTTCGATCAGGCCAAACTTCCCATGCCGGAAAAAAATGGCCGTGACGCCCTGCGCCGCGAGGTCGCGGCTTCTTTTCGCCCGCGCTTTCGCCTGCGCCGGAGCCTCCACGATGGCGAAATGCTCCGCCGCCAAAGTCTCGCGCGCCACGGAAAGCAGAATGGAAACCGTGCGGTCCTCGCTCAGGCTGCAGCCGAGAAAAAGAAACGGGCGCATCGTGGCGACATGATCGAGCAGGCGGGGCAGGGGACGCGTGCGGTCGATTTTTTCCGGGTCGGTGCTGCCGTACTGCGCCTTGTATTCCGTGAGCGTAAGCACGCGGTTGCCGGTGTCGTCCACATCGCCGTGGATTTTCAGCAGCAGGCGCAGCTCCCTGCGAAAGGCTTTCACCGCCAGGTCCACATTGGTGCCCCAGACTTGGTGGGCGAAAGGCGATCCCTCCTGCCGGTACACGCGCTCCAGCAGATGATCGAAATTGGTGGTCAAAACCGGGCCGCTCGAAAGCTGGGGCAGCCAGCGGATCGCGCCGGAAAGCGGTGCGTCGCCGATGCGGGCGTCGCCAAAGGCGGCTTCGAAGTGGCGTTGGAAAGCGTGCTTCTCCGCTTTCTTTTGCAGCATCTCGGCCGCCTCCTCGTATTTGCCTTTTGCCACGAGTTCCTTGATGCGCGGCCGCACGGCAAAAATCTTCGCCACCTCGAGCAGAAAATCCGTCCACGCCGGAAAACCAAACGGGATCGACATGCCGGCTCCCACAAAAGGCGTCACGCCGGATGGCTTTTGCAACTGGCCGATCAGCCGGTCCAGATTGACCGGGTTTTCCTCTCCGCCGCCGAGGAGTTCGAGCAGTTCCGTTTTCGAGGCCATGACGCGCAAAGCATTTGGCCGGTGGGCCGGGGACTCAAGCCTAATCCCCGCGGCACCGTGCATGCAATCTTGCCCCCGCCTCGTGAACGCCCCACACTCGCGCCTGTCTCATCCCGCTCCCATGACTCCTGCCAAACTCCTCGCCCTCGCCGCCACCTTCACTTTTCTCCTGCCTGCGGGCGCGCAAGACGAGCCCGCGCGCGTCGTCCTCAAGCCGATTAAGTTCACCGAGTACGACTTGCCCAACGGCCTCCACGTCATCCTCCACGAAAACCACGCCGCGCCCGTCGTCGCCACGTACGTGCTCTACCACGTCG
>JANXWQ010000046.1 GCA_025351065.1 Chthoniobacter sp.
ATGAGCCGGAACTGCGAGTCGAGTTCGGCGAGCTCCTGCTGCCGGAGGTACACGACCGCGCCGCCGCTGACGACGAGGAGGATGACGGCGACGAGGAGCGCGGCCCAGAGCGTGAGCTGCGCGCGGAGCGACCAGCGTTTCATTCGGGCGCCTCCAGTTTGTAGCCGACGCCGCGCTCGGCGTGGATCAGGTCGGGTTCGCCGCCCTCGCAGAGCTTGCGGCGCAGCCGGGCGATATGCACGTCCACCACATTGGTGCCCGGATCGAAATGGTACTCCCACACTTTCTCGATGATCTGCGTGCGCGAGACCACGCGGCCCGGCGTGCGGGCGAGAAATTCGAGCAGCCCAAATTCGCGCGGCGTCAGCTCGATGCGGCGGGGGCCGCGGGTGACGTGGCGGCGCATGAGGTCGATGGTGAGGTCGGCCACGCCCAGCAGCCCGGCGGGCTGGTGCGCCCCGCAGCGCACGAGCGCCTTCACGCGGGCGACCAGCTCGGCCATGTCGAAAGGTTTGGCCACGTAGTCGTCCGCGCCGAGTTCCAGCCCCTCGATGCGTTCGGAGATTTCGCCCCGAGCGGTGAGGAAAAGCACGGGCGTGGCGATGTGCCGCGCGCGGAGCAGCCGCAGGAGGCTCAGCCCGTCGCGCCCCGGCAGCATGATGTCGAGCACCAGCCCGTCGTAGGGCCGCGTGGTCGCCAGCTCGCAGGCCGCGTCGCCATCGTGGACGACATCCACGGTGAAGCCCGCCTCGGTGAGCGCCTTGCGGACAAAGCCGGCGAGCTTTTTCTGATCTTCGGCGAGGAGGACGCGCATGGCGGGGAGCATTCGGCGGCGGCGCGGGCGTGGCGAGAAGCAACCGCGCGCTTTACTTGCCCTTCTTCGCTTTCGAGTCCAGCGAGCCGCCTTTGAGCGGGTCGTCTTTCACGGCGATGTTTTTCGCCACGTCCGCCTCGGAGATCACGTCGGCCTTCATGCCCGGCTTGAGCGCCGCGAGCGTGGCGGGCCGCCCGTTGACGGTGAACGATGTGGCCGTGGTGATCTTGTAGGTGTTGGGATGTTTTTTGCCGATGGTGATGGCCGCGGGCGAGACGGTGACGATGCGCCCTTCGTCTTCATTGGCGAAAGATGGCGTGGTGGCGGTGAGCAGGGCGATGAGGAGGAGGCGGGGCAGAGTTGTCATGCTGGTGTGGGTTGGTTGGTTAAAATTTCACGCTCATGCCGAAGCGCACGAGTTTGTCATGGCTGTTGTCGAAGCTGAAGCTGCTGAAGACATCCACGGCCTCCGTGGCATGCCAGCGCACGCCCGCGGTGCCGACGATCACTTTGCCGCCAACCTCCGGGGTGAGGCTGGACTCGCTGGCAGCCTTCGCGCCTTTCACGATCTTTGTGACCGCGGCATCGCCGGTGTCGCCGCCCGCACTGCCGCCTTTCGTGGAGCCGAGCGAGGTGCCCTGGTAGGTGACTTCCGCGTAGAGGTCGAAGTCCTTGCTCACAAACCACTCCGCGGCGAGCGCGAGATCGAGCGGGTTGCGCGTGTTCACGCCGGGCGGCGAGCCGATGATGTTGTAGCCGATGTTTGCGTGAAAATCGACGGGGCCGATCCGTTTGCTGGCGGCCAGAAAAATCCGGTAGTCGAACTCGCCGCTGCCAAGCTGCAGTTTCCGCGCGGTGGGGAATTTGACTTCGCCCGCGAGCGCAATCGCCGGGAGCACGCTCTGCTCATGCACGACGAGGTAGTTCAGCGTCAGCTCCGTGTCGCCCACGCCGCCGATGCTTTTTTCGCCCTTCGGATGGACGGAAACGTAGGGCACCGGCTCGAAGAGAATCTCGAAGTCTTTGAACAGCCCGTACTCGACGGCGAGGGGAAAGGCATACTCCTTTCCGCTGCTCCCGAATTGAAACTCGAAAGCCGAGGAGAGCTGCCATTTTCCCTGCTCGATGATCCGCGCGGTCTCGGTCTCAAAGGCGAGGTCGGCGCGCGCTGCGGTGACTCCGGCGGCGGCGGCCAGTAGGGTCAGGAGAAAGACGGGGCGGCTGGGCGATGGGCGGCGCGAGGTTTTCATGGTGCGGATTCTTCGCCCGCGGCGATGACAGGATGGCATCGTCTTTGGTGAACGATTCGTTATCGAATCCACCGCGCGCAGATTAGGCTTCCGCCGGATTCCGCCTTCGCCTTTCATCGCCACCCCGCGCGCTTTTGCCCGCCTGCATGAATCTTTCCGACCTCACCGTTTCCGTTCTCATCCCTGCGTTCAACGAGGAGGAATCCATCGCTGGAACCGTCGCGGCGATTCAGAAACACAGCACCGGGCTGAAGGCGCTGGAGATCATCGTCATCAACGACGGCTCGACGGATCGCACCGGGGAAATCGCGCGCGGTTTGCCCGTGACGCTCATCGAGCACGAGACGAATACGGGCTACGGCTCCGGCTTGAAAGACGGGCTGCAGCAGGCGCAGCACGAGTTCATTTTGATCGCCGACGCCGACGGCACCTACCCGCTCGAAGACATCCCCACGCTCCTCGCCGACGCGGCCAGCTACGCGATGGTCGTCGGCGCGCGCACCGGCGCAGTCGTGCAGGTGCCGCTGGTGAGGCGGCCGGCGAAGTGGCTCATCACCCGCCTCGCCGAGTACCTCAGCCACCGCAAAATCCCCGACCTGAATTCCGGCTTCCGCGTCTTCCGCAAGGACACGGCCCTGCGCTTTCTCTCGCTCTACCCGGACGGCTTTTCTTTCACCACCACCATCACGCTGGCGATGCTGACCAATCATTACAAAGTGAAATTCATCCCAATCAACTACCACCGCCGCGTGGGCAAATCGTCCATCAAGCCGCTCCGCGATTTCACGAATTTCACCATCCTTATCATCCGCATCTGCGCCTGCTTCAATCCGCTCGCCGTCTTCGTCCCGCCCGCGCTGGTGCTGCTTTTGCTCGGCCTCGTGAAAGGCGTGGTGGACTACACCGGCTTCCACGATGCGCACGCCGCCGGGCACCTCGGCATGCTCTCCATCGCCCTCGCGCTCACGGGCGTGCAGACCCTTTTCATCGGCCTGCTCGCCGACCTTATTGACCGACGGATGAAAATGTAGCCGGCGCGGGCTCGCGGTGCGCGATTTCCAAAAAGCGGGCGGCCAGGATTCGGGTGAAAATATCGGCTCCGGCGGCGTTGAGGTGCGAGGTATCGACGCGGTACTGCGGCGCGTAGAGTTCCGGGTAGCGCGCGGGGTTGCATAGGTCGATGACCGCAGCGAGGTGCGCGTTTTTTTCCGACGGGACGAAATAAAAGGAGCGGGTGCGCGGCGGGATGACGAGGATCGGCACGGCTCCGGCGCGGATGATTTTGGCGATGGCTTCGCCGAGCACGGCTTGGGTCACGCGGTCGGACTGCCGGGGTTTCGGCGCCTTGGCCTGGCGCTCGGCGACGAGGCCGGCGAGGCGCGTGAGTTGCGCGGGGGATTCTGCGAGCGCCGCCGCGTCGTGGCGCGTGGGCACCCAGCCGTCGCCGTTTTGGCCGAGCCGCGCCCAGTCCATCGGCTCGGCGGGCGTGTGGTGCCGCCACTGGTCGAAGAGCTGCGCGCCGCGCCCGAACTGCGTGCTGTGCTGGCCGAAGGCCGCGAGATGGACGGTGAAATCGCGCACGCGCTGGGGCACTTCGGAGGCGAGATCTTTCAGCACAAAAAGCCGGCGGCAGAGCACGGCGAAGCGCGGCCAGTCGTGCCACGCGGTGCTGCGCGCGGTGTCGCGCTGGCCTTCCTGGAGGGCGGTCTCGAAGAAGTCGATCTCGAGAAAAACCCAGCGCAAGTGCGCGGGCCGGCGGGCGAGGATTTGGTCGAGCATCCACGCGTCCTCGGGCGTGTGCGTGGAGGCGACGCCGGCGTTGAAGGATTTCACCGGGCGCCCGCCCTCCGCGGCGAGGCGGTCGAAAATGCCGGGCATGACGTGATTCTGGATGCGGCTGGAGCCGACGAAAATCGCATCGTAGTCGTTGCCGTGCGCGGCGAGGTGCGTGAGTTTTTCGCGGATGGTCTGGGGCAGTTCGGGCGCGGGCAGGCAGCGCCCGGCCAGCCAGCTCGTGAGCGCAAAGCCGAGCGCCCATGCCGCGGCGGGCACGAGCAGGCGGAGGCGGTGGAGAGCGGCGCGGGGCATGACCGTGCCTCGCCTATACCGCGCCGCCATTTGCCGCCACCGAATTACGATAATTTCATTGCGCAAAAACGGCGGTGTGACCCACGGTGCGCGGCTCCTTTGATTCATCGCCGCATGGAGCCGTCCGCAAATTTTCCACCGCCGCATCGGTCACGTTTTCACGCGGCGGCTTTTCATGGCGCGTGGATCGCACTGCTGCTGCTCGCCGCGGGCTGGCGATTTTCTTTTCCGCTGACGCCGACGATCGACCGCGATTTCAGCGGCTACCTGCACCCCGCGCTCGACGCGCTGGGCGGCCGCGCCTTTGCCCATGCCGACGGGCGGGCGATCCTGTATCCGGCACTGGTCTATGCGCTGCTCGCGGTGTGCCGGGATTTCCGCGCGATCTCCATCGTGCAGCACACGCTCGGGCTGGCGACCGGGCTGCTGCTGCTGGCGACGTGGTGCGCGGCGTGGCCCGCACTGCGTCCGGCGCGCGTGCCGCGCTGGCTCTACGACCTCGCGGGGCTGGCGATGGCCGCGGCGTTTTTCTTCACGCCACAGCCGGTGCAGTTCGAGTTTCTTATCCGGCCGGATGTGATCTGCCCGTTCTTCGCGGCGCTCAGTTTTTTCTTCATCGTCCGCTTTCTCCTCGCCTGGCGGGTGGATAAAAACGCGCGCGCTTTTCTCGGCTTCGGCGTGGCCGCGGTGTTCACGGCCTTCGTGCTGCCGAGCCTGAAACCGAGCTACTGGCTCAGCTCCATTTTCACCACGCTGCCGGTGTGGTGCGCGCTTTTCGACCGGCGGGAAAAAGGCGTGCGCCGGGTGCTCCTCGCGGTGCTGCCGCTGGCGGCGGTCTGGCTGCTGCTCATCGCGCCGGAGCGGCGCGCGGCGCGCGGCGACACGGGCAGCGCCACGTTTCTGCCGGAGTCGCTGTTCAGCATCCACGCGCTCATCATCCGCGAACAGCTCGCCGCCGATGTGGCCGTGCCCGATCCCGCGGTGCCGTATCCGCCGGAAAAGCTCCGCGCCACCCTCGCGCTGCTCGACGACGGCATCGCCGCCGCGCTGCGCGAAAACCCCGGCCACATGGCCTCGCTCGGCTACGACGCCGACTGGCTGCTCTACCGCGCGCCGTTTTTCACCAAGATGGCCGAGGCCGACCACTGGGCGCTCGAACCGCGCCTCGGCTTTTACCGCTACTACTACCTGCGGACTTGGAAAAAACGGCCCGGTCCGATGCTCGGAAAAGTGACCGGCCAGCTCGCGCTTTTCTACAACCTCGAATGTCCCGCCTACTGCAACCACGGCTTCGAAATAGCGAAGTACTACCGCATCGCCGACATGCTCATGCAGCAGCCGGAGGAGCAGCCGCGCATCGCGGCGTGGCCGCCCGCGGTTGCGTTTCGCGATTCGCTCGCAGCGATCAAAGACCGCCCTGTGGAAATCGGCATGCGCAAGCTGCTGCGCCACGCCACCAACCGCCTGGGCAACTGCTACCTGCCTGGCCTGCTCGCGTGGCTGGCCACGCTGCCGTGGATTTTGTGGCGGGCGGAACGGCGCGCGCGCTACGGGCTTTTCGCCGCCATCCTCGCCGTCGGCTACGCCTTTAACTTTGGCAACAACCTCGGCATCGCCATCCTTCACACGCTCGAAGTCAGCCGCTACACCTACGTCCAGTTTGCCACCACCCTCCTCACCGAAATGCTCACCGCCGTCTATCTGCTCGACGTAGCTCTCGCCCTCGGCACGCCGTTTTTTGCGCGGGGGAAAAAGCCCGCGCCCGCCGGCGCCGCGCCGCAGTAAAGTTGTCCGCGATGTCCGCTCCCTCCACCGAAATTCTGCCGCGCTCCGACCGCTGGTGGGCGGCGGTTTTTTTCCTCACCGCGCTCGCGCTGCGGGTGCTTTACGCGTGGCATTTCCGCATTGATTCGGACGAGCCGCAGCATCTCCACGTCGTTTGGGCGTGGTCGCGCGGGCTGCTGCCCTACCGCGATGTGTGGGACAACCACACGCCGGTTTTCCAGGCGCTGTGCGCGCCGCTGTTCAAGGCGCTCGGCGTGCATGCCGACATCGTGCTGCGCATGCGCGTGGCGATGCTCCCGATCATCGCGGCCACGATCTGGTGCGTGTGGAAAATCGCGCGCAGTTTTTTCACGGCGCGCACGGCGCTGTGGACGGCGGTGTTCGCGGCGCTGTGGCCGCCGTATTTTCTGACCTCCATCGAGTTTCGCACGGATGAATTGTGGACGCTCATCTGGCTGCTCACGCTCACCGTGCTGGTCACGGGGCGACTGAGCCCGGCGCGGCTGTTCGGCGCGGGTTTGCTGCTCGGCTTGGCCTTCAGCGTCTCGATGAAATCGAGCCTGTTCGCCGCCGCGCTGCTCTTCGCTTTCGCCGCGCTGCTGATCTTCCGCCGCGCCTTTGGCCTGGAGGCCGATTGGCCGCGGATCAGCCAGGGCGCTGGTTTCGCGCTGGCCGGGGTGCCGGTGATCCCGGCGCTGGTGGTGCTGTTTTTCGTCCTGCACGGCGCGGGGCCGCAGATGTACGACTGCGTGATCCAGCACAACATCCTGCCCGGCGGGCGCAGCCTGGGCAGCGTGGTGAAATCCTTCCTCCACTGGCTGCTCGGGCTGCTGCCCATCGCCGCCGGCGGTGCGGTCATCGCGCGGCAGCCGCTGCCGCCCGCGCTGCGCTGCCGGGTCGCTTTCATCTACCTCGCGGCGGCGCTGTACTACGGCACGCTGCTGGCGTTCTGGCCGGTGCTGACGGCGGAGGACGACCTGCCCTTTTATCCCGCCATCGCCATCACCGCCGCGCCCGCGTTGCTGTGGCTGCTCGATTTTGCGGGCCGAAAATGGCGGCTGCCCGCGGTCGCGTTGCCCGCGCTTTTCACCGCCTCCTGCCTCGTGTGGATCGTGCGGGCGCAGCCGCCTTTCGCGGACGCGACGGTGGATCGCATCGGCATCATCGCCGACACGCTGAAACTGACCGAGCCGGACGACTGGGTGATGGATGCGAAGGGCGAAATGATCTACCGCCAGCGGGCCTCGCGCTATGTGCTGGAGTACTTCACCAACAAGCGCCTCCGCAGCGGCCTGCTCCCGGATGACATCGCCGCCAAGCTCATCGAAAAGCGCGCCCCGCTGGTCAGCACCCGGCGCATGCCGGAGCAGGCGCGCATCTTTATCAGGGCCAACTACGTGCCCATCGCCTACCGCCTCCGCGTGCTCGGCCAGGTGCTGCGCGAGGCCGGCCCGCCCGTCGCCGGGCCGCTGCGCTTCACCATCGCCGTGCCCGCCAGCTACACGCTCGTTACCCGCGCCGGCGTGGCCGCGGGGCTGCTCGACGGCACGCCTTTCACCAGCCCGCGCGACCTCGCCGCGGGGCCGCACGAATTTCTGCCCGACAAAAAAGGCGAGGGTCAGCTCGTCCTCATCTGGGCGCGCGCGGTCGAGCGCGGCTACTCGCCTTTTGCCGAGATCAAACCCGACATCACCACTCCGCAGGACTGAGCGGCAAAGTGAGCGGTTTGTAATCGTGTATGAGCGTTTTGTCACAAGCCCCGCGCGCGGCTGAGTGGTAAAAAACGCGCCTTGCAAACCCTGCCGCACCATCTGCCCTCACCCGAGATTGCGCCCGCCGAAAGGCGCTGGCTCGCCGGTCTGCTGCTCGCGCTGCTGGCGGCGCGCGTGTGGTGCGTGTGGAAAGTCCAGTTCACCTCCGACGAAGCGCAGCACCTGCATGTGGTCTGGGCGTGGGCCAATCACCTGTGGCCGTACAGCGCCGCCGTGGGCGACCGCACGCTGCCCTACCGCGATGTGTTCGACAACCACACGCCGCTTTTCCATCTGCTCTGCGCGCCGCTCTTCCGGCTCTTCGGCGAGACCGCGCAGGTGATGATCTACATGCGCCTGGCGATGCTCCCGCTGTTCGCCGCCACGCTCTGGCTCGTGGCGAAAATCGGCATGGCGCTGTTCTCGCCGCGCGCCGGCTGGTGGGCCGCGGTGCTGGCCGGATTTTTCCCGCTGCTCATTTTGAAAACCGTGGAGTTTCGCACCGACGAACTGTGGATGACCGCGTGGCTCGCCGTGGTCGCCATCGCCGTCTGCGGGCCGCTCACGGTGCGGCGGCTGTTCGCGCTCGGGCTGGCGGTGGGCGCGGCGTTTGCGGTGTCGATGAAGACCGTCCTGCTCGTGCTGGCGCTGCTGCTCGCGGGACTGGTCGTGCTCGTGCTGTGGTGGCGCAACGGCGGCGCGTGGCGCGGGGCTAAGGCGCTCGCCGGCGCGGGTGCGGTGCTCGCCGGGCTGCTCGTGGTGCCGGGTTTGATCGCCGCCTACTTTGCAGCACAGCACGCGCTCTATTCCGCGCACGATCCGGTGGGCACGCTCTACTACGGCGTCATTGGGCACAACCTCGTCCCGCATCCCGCGAAGCCGGGCGTGTCCATGCCCTCGCGGCTCTTTTGGTTCCCGGTCGCGCTGCCGCTGCTCGTGGGCGCGGCGGTCTGGATTTTCCACCGCGCCGCCCGGCCCGCGCAGGGTTTGCGCCGCGCGCTCGTGCTGGTCATGGGCGGCGGCTTCCTCGCGTTGCTGCACAGCTATTGGCCAATGATTACGGAGCAAGATTATCTGCCGGTTGCGCCGCTGCTCGCGGTGCTCGTCGCGCCCGGCGCGCTCGCGCTGGGCGAGGTGCTCCACGCGCGCCGGGCCGGGCTGCCACGGCTGGCGCTGCCGCTCGCGCTGGTCGCGCTGGAGTGCGCGGGCACCGTCAAGTTCATCAAGCTGCGCCCGCGCGCGGACGAGGGCATCGGGCCAATCGCCGAGGCGCTGCGCTACACCGATCCCGGCGATTTCGTGATGGACGCCAAGAGCGGTGCGATCTTCCGCCGCCGGCCGTTTTATTTTGCGTTGGAAAACGTCACCCTCAGACGCCTCAACCGGGGCTTGCTCAAAGACGACATCATCGAACGCTTGATCGCCACTCGCACCTGCGTGGCCTCGGACAAGCGGCTGTCCGGCCCGGTGCTCGATTTCCTGCACGCCAACTATCTGCCCGGCGAGGGCCGCTACGCCGTCGCCGGGCAGCGCCTGCATCCCGCGGCGGACGGGCGCACGGCTTTTTCCATCCAAATCCCCGCCACCTACGCGCTCGTCGCGTCGCACGGCACGGCGGCCGGCCAGCTTGACGGAAAGCCCTACGCCGGAAAAGTTTTCCTCGACGCGGGGCCTCACGAGTTTGTAAGTGAGCACCCATCGGGGCCGCTGAATCTCGTTTGGGCGCAGGCGTTGGAACGGGGCTTCCAGCCAGATTTTTCAGCGAAAACCGAAACCGAAGCACCATGACCCACGCCCTCCACCTCACCGCCACGGACCGCATCCTGTTCTTCGCGCCGCACCCCGACGACGAATCGCTCGGCGGCGGCGGGCTCGTGCAAAAAGCGCTCACGGCGGGCGCGCAGATGCGCTTCGTCTTCGTCACCAGCGGCGACCGCAATCCCTGGCCGCAGCGCGTGCTTGAGCGCCGCATCTTTCTCGATGCTCCGGCGCGGCGCGGCTGGGGCGCGCGCCGCCGGCAGGAGGCGCTCAATGCCCTCGCCGTCCTCGGCATCGGCGAGCCGGCGGAGGCGCATTTCCTCAACTGGCCCGACCAGGGCGTGACCCCGCTGCTCATGGCCGCCGACGAGGCCGCGCTCGAAACCGTCAGCCGCATGATCGCCGAGTGGCGGCCCACCCACCTCATCACGCCCGCCGCCGAGGACACGCACCCGGATCACAGCGCCTTTTGGGTGCTCGTGCAGCTCGCGCTTGACCGCCTGCACCCGGGCGGCGTGAGCGTGCGCCACGTCCTCAGCTACGTCATCCACGCGCCCAAGGCGAAGCTCGCCGTGGACCGCCGCGCGCTCCAGATTTCCGCTGCGGAAAAAGCCGTGAAAGCCGACGCCATCCAGGCCCACGAGACGCAGATGCTTTCCAAAAAGCGCTTCCTCGCCCACGCTCGCGACACCGAGGTCTTCCACCTCGCCCTCGCCCCGCACGACCGCCACGCGCATCATCCCATCGTCAGCGCCGACCAGGGCCGCGGCGCGTTGCGCCTCAAACTGCGGCTGCCCAAACCGCTCCTCAGCTTCCGCGGAGCCACGCTCCACCTCGCGCTCGAGACGCACCTCGAAGGCAGCCTCCGCTGGTCGCTCCCGCTGCCCGGCCGCACCGCCAAAGCGCCCGTCACCGACACCGTCACCGGCCAGACCCGGCGCTGGGCCACCGTCCGCATCAAAGGCCGCACCGCCACCGTCAGCCTGCCCATCGCCGCCGCCCAGCCGCTGGCCCGGCTCTTCGGCAAATTCGACCGCCGCCCGCTTTTCTTCGACATGGCCGGCTGGCGTGAGTTGCCCGTGGATGCCGGCCGCGGCCCGAAGGTGCGCCTGCACCGCTTCGATTCCTCGCGCCGTCCTGCGTCAGCCGAATAGCCGTCTGCGGCGCGCAGCCGCACCTGCGTGCGTGATTCGCATTTTCATCATGCAGGTGCAAAATTTTCGAGCCAAACATCTGGCGGCTGGCCGAGGAACTGGGCGAAGACCCCGATGCGCTGCTGGCCCTGGCGGGAAAGGTGTCGGGCGATCTGCTCGAAATCATCCGCGAACGCCCTGCGGTGGTCGCGGAACTCCTGCGCGCGATGCGGGGCCTGTCCGCCAAACGCGTGTCTGCCATCTCCCGCCAGATTCGCGATGGCGACTGGTGACCTCGGCAACACCCGCGCGCATCCACTCATGATCAACCTCAAAGACAACGCCCTCAGCTTCGCTTTCCCGGAAGTCGGGCAGGAAGTTCGCGCCCATTTCGAGCGCCAGCTCCGCGGAAGCGCTGTTGTGGAATTGACCCGGCACCTGCCTCAAACCATATTTCCGCCATGAGCGCGCAGGAAATCATCGCCGAATTGCCGAAGCTAAAGCCGGATGAGTTCCGCCGCGTTCAGGCAAAGGTGGAGGATTTGGCGAAGGCGAAGCATCGGTTGCACGCCGAACGCAGCGCGGGACGCCTCGTTCTCGCCGGCCCGCGGGTCGTCCGTCAGGCGGAGGTCGAGGCGATCCTCGACGAGTTTCCGTGACCTGGCTGCTCGACGTTTCCGCCCTCGTCGCCCACCTCGTGCAGAGCCACGAGCACCATGCCCGCGTGAACGCCTGGTGGCCGGGGCGGGCGCTCGCCGTCTGTCCGATCACCGAACTGGGCTTCCTGCGGGTCGCCTGCGCGCTCGGCTCCACGATGGAAGACGCCCGCACCGTGCTCGCCGAGTCCCTCCGCGACGAAGCGCCCGCGTTCATCCCGTGTGATCGTCACGCGCTCGATAGCACAGCCATCACTTCCCCGCGCAAGACCACCGACATCTATCTCGCCGACCTCGCCACCGCGCACGGCTGGCACCTGGCCACGCTGGATGAAGGCATCGCGCACCCTGCCGCCGACCTCATTCCAGAACTCGCTGTCGGGCCATGAGCGTGGCCGGGTTCACGCGCCGCCGCACTGGCTCCAGGCAGTCCCGCCCCTCACCACGAAGCTCGGTTTTCCCCGCGCAAATATGGCGTTGCCAAGTCCTCAAATTGGTAGCACGGGTAAAAGCACCTCGACTCCCCGCACCTGCTTG
>JANXWQ010000078.1 GCA_025351065.1 Chthoniobacter sp.
CCCATCTCCTAACGCTCATCTGTCGATTTCAAAGGCTCCTCCCAACAACCCACTTCCTTTGACCGTTAAACGCGCGAGTTTTGCTTTTTTCCAAAAAATCTTTGTTTTCAGTGAGAAAAAGTTTCGTCGCAAAAAAAGTAAGGGTTTCCCGCAGATTTTTTGGAAAAAATGAAAACTCGCGCGTTTAACGGTCAGGATGAGCAACGACTTCAAAACCCTGATTGATTTCCTCGACCGCTTTGGCCCCGAGGTTTCCGGCAAGGCGCTCATGGCCCCACACAGCGACGCCGCGGCCAAGCTCCAGCGCTTTGCCACCGGCGCGTGCAGCAAGGAAGAGCGGACGGAAGTGTGCGAGATGCTCCGGCTGCACCCGGCGTGGCTGCGCTGGCTGGCGGACCGGGTGAAAATGGCGCGCGGCGGGGCCACGGGGCGCGTTGACAGCTAGGAGGCCTTCACGGAAAACTGGGGCGTGTTGAAACGCCTCGCCAACGCCGCCGCCATCGCTGGTTTGGGGCTCGCGCCATTGCTGTTCGGCGGTTGTCCGTCGCCCAAAGTGCATGTGCCCGCACCATCGCGGCGTGCGGTGGTGGCCGGCGATGTCGTCGGTGCGTGGCGCTACGCGGACGTGCCGGAGGAGGAGAGCAGCGGCGGCTGGATCGTGACGATTGAATTCGCCGGCGACGGCACTTTTCGCCAGACCCTCGTCGCCCCGCAGGCGCGGAACCGGATCGTGCAGACCGGCGCGTGGCGGATCGAAAACGCGGCGCTGAAAATGGAGCCAGTCATTCTGTGGGACGAAGCTGCCGACGGACATTGGACGCGGCGCGCGCAGACGTGGCCGGTGATCGAAAGCGCCCGCCGCCCCGGTGCGCTCGCCGTGTCCGGCGGGCTCGCCGCCGATCACGCGCTGGATCGCGAACTCGCCCGCATCTCCGACACCGAGTGCCGCCTCCTCACGGATCTCGCGCCCGCGCCCGCGCCCTAGGCCGGGCGTTCGTTTGGTCCGACGACTTCCGCCGTCCACGGTCGCGCGAGCCGGTGAAAAAGCGCCTTCGCCTGGAGTGGCGTGATGCGCGGGACTTCCGAAAGCAGGCACGCGAGCATCCCCGTCACGCGCGGCGCGGCAAAGCTGCTGCCGGTCACTTTTTTCATTCCTCCGCCGGACCACGGCACCTCCACGTCCACGCCGCGCGCGGCGAATTCCACGAGGTGGCCGGGCTTGTAGAAAAGCTCCCCGTTCAGCTCGGTGCGCGCCATGTTCACGGTCATTACGGAAGTGAAAAAACCCGGCCACTCGGGCCGCGAGGAGTCCTGGTTGTTGCACGCCGCGACGACGTGGACGCCTTTCAAATACGCCTCATCGACCCAGCTTTTATATTTCAGCACATGCTCGGGCACACCGCAGCCGAGGCTGCAATTCAGGATGTGATAGCCGCGCTCGATGGCCTGCCGCGCGCCTTCGAGGATGATCGCCGTCCGCGCGGAAAGCGATTCGCCGAGCACGCGGATGCTGCCGATCTCGGCCTCCGGCGCGGTCTCGCGGATAATGCCGGCGACCGCCGTGCCGTGGCCGAAAAGATCGCGCCCGCCGCCGGGCACGACTTTCAGTTTCATCCCGTCCTCGACGATGGCGATGTCATCCACCAGCTCCAGCCCGCCGAGCGCGGGGTGCGACGCTTCCACGCCGGAGTCGAGAATCGCGATCTTCACGCCGCGTCCGCGGCCATCGCGAATCGCGGTGATGGCCTCCTCCGGGGTGATCCAGGTTTTCATCAAAAATCCTCCCGTCCCAAGGCGAGCGACATGAGCTGGTGCTCAATCATCCGCGCCAGCACGGATGCCGCGAGCTGCAGCGTGTCGAGATTTTCGACGGTGAAACCCGGCGGCTCCGGCTGCGCATCGTCCGCCGCCTGCAACTGCACGGCGGAAATGACGCCGCGCAATTCGCCCGCGAAATAGAACGGCACCGCCAGCATCGCACAGGTCGCGAGGCCGAGCTTCTTGTCGAGCGTGGGGTCCTGCTGCTGGTTCTTGCGGACCTCGTTTTCGCAAATCGGCTGCTCCGTCGCCACGACCATGCTGATCATCCCCATGCGCAGACTCTGCCGGAAACTCCCAACGAAACTTTCCGCGTTCGGTCCGGAATTGAAGCGCGGCACCAGCACGCTGCGCGACTTGTCCAGCAGCCAAACGGTGCCCTCGTGCGCCTGCGCGCTGGCCAGCGCCTCGATGAGCTGGTCGCGCATGGTGCGGTCGAAAAACTCCTCGAACGCGCCCTCGCCCACGAGTTCCGCGGCCGCTCTCACGCGCGCGTCAATGAGCGGACGGAGCACGTCCAGTCGGTCGTCATTCAGCACCGTCAATCGTCCTGCCATAAGTGCGGCAAGACCTAGGCACTGCCGCACCAATCGGCAAGCGGCAATAGCGCGCAGATCATTTGATGATGCCGCGCGGGCTGCTCGTGACAAAGGCGGTGAGCCGCGCGAGTTCCGGCGTCTCGGGCAGGTCGGCGCGGATTTGCTCGACCGCCTGCTGGAGATTCAGCGCCGAGCGGTAGATGAGCCGGTAGGCTTCCTTGATCGCGCGCTGGTTTTCCTCGCTGAAGCCGTGGCGCTCCAGCCCGACCTTGTTGTAGCTGCGCACCTTGGCCGGGTTGCCGTCGGCGATCATGAAAGGCGGCACGTCCTGCACGATTTTCGAGCAACCGCCGGTCAGCGCGTAGGCGCCGATGCGGCAGAACTGATGCACCGCCGTGAGCCCGCCGATGATCGCGTGGTCGCCCACTTCCACATGGCCGGCGAGCGTGCCGTTGTTGGAAAAAATCACGCCGTCGCCGACCACGCAGTCGTGCGCGATGTGGGCGTAGGCGAGAAAGTTTCCGCCGCTCCCGATGCGCGTGACCGAGCCCGGCGCGGTGCCGCGATGCACGGTGACGAACTCGCGGAAGCAGTTGCCGTCGCCCACCGCGAGGTAGGTCGGCTC
>JANXWQ010000495.1 GCA_025351065.1 Chthoniobacter sp.
CAGGGGACGCGCGCTGGCGGCGGTCGGGGGGAGCGCGCGCGGCTCGCGGGCGAGTCGCGTCGTCCCGACTCGACGGACGCGGGCGCTCCCCGGATTTGCCGCGATGGCGCGGGGCGGATTGGCGCTTGCGTGCGGGGGCGCGGGCGGTGTCATCTGCGGGTGACTTTTTCCATGAATCCACCCACTCCCCGCCCGCGCAGCAGCCAGCCCAAGCGCACCGTCTCGATCATCGGCACCGGCAGTTACGTGCCGGAGAAGGTGCTGACGAATGACGATCTCGCGCGGCTCGTGGAGACGAATGACGAATGGATCGTCAGCCGCACCGGTATCCGCGAGCGCCGCATCGCCGCGGACGACGAGGCGACCAGCGACCTCGCCACCAAAGCCGCGCTCGCCGCGATGGAAAACGCGGGCATCACCGCCGACGATATCGACCTCATCCTCGTCGCCACCGTCACGCCCGACATGGCTTTCCCGAGCACCGCGTGCTTTGTGCAGCACAAGATCGGTGCGAAAGGCGCGGCGTGCTTCGATGTCAGCGCGGCGTGCTCCGGTTTCCTCTACGCCGTCGAGATCGCGCAGCAGTTCATCACCTCTCACACCTACGACACCGTTCTCGTCATCGGTGCGGAGAAACTTTCCAGCATCGTGGACTGGACCGACCGCAATACCTGCGTGCTCTTCGGCGACGGCGCGGGCGCGGCCATCCTCCAGCATCGCGGCGGCGGCCACGGCGTCATCAGCACCTTCATGGGCAGCGACGGCGGCCTCGCCGACATCCTGCAAATCCCCGGCGGCGGCTCCCGCACCCCCACCACCAAGGACAACGCCGACCAGCGCCTGAACTGCATCAAAATGAACGGCAAGGAGACTTACAAACACGCCGTCACCTCCATGCTCGCCGCCGCCACCCGCGCGCTCGCCGACGCCGACATCAAACCCGCCGACCTCGCCTGTGTCATCCCGCACCAGGCGAATCTGCGCATCATTGAAGCCATCGCCTCGCGCATGGATTTGCCGATGGAGCGCTTCGTCATCAACCTCGACCGCTATGGCAACACCAGCGCGGCGGCGGTGGCCATCGCGCTCGATGAAGCGAACCGTACGGGGCGGATGAAAGTCGGCGATTACGTGCTGCTGGTGGTTTTTGGCG
Source organism: Chthoniobacter sp. (assembly GCA_025351065.1). Lineage (GTDB taxonomy): Bacteria > Verrucomicrobiota > Verrucomicrobiia > Chthoniobacterales > Chthoniobacteraceae > Chthoniobacter. The sequence goes on from JANXWQ010000495.1 coordinate 1,154, forward strand.
GCGGACTGACGTGGGCGAGTTCGGTCATCCAGTGGTAACGCTGGTGCGAGGCCGGGAGATTGCCGTAATCCGCTGAGCTAGCTGGCCCCGATGGGTGGTCGCCCGCGGCCCGTGAATCGGCGGCGTTTCCACCCATGCGCCGGACTCAGCGCTCCGCCGTGTGGAGTTCCGCACGCGGCAGGGGCGCGGGGTTTTCCAGCAGGCGCTTGATGGGCTGCGGGAAAATGCCGAAGAAGAAGACCGCGAAGGTCAGCGCGCCAATGGTGAACCGGGTGAGCGGGGCAATGACGATGGGGGTGTCGCAGTTTGGCTCCTGCCAGTACATGGCGGCGACGATGCGCAGGTAGTAGTAAAAGCCCGCCGCGACGGTGAGGATGCCGATGCCGACGAGGACGAAATTGCCCGCCTGCACGGCGGCGAGAAAGACGAGCAGCTTGCCATAAAAACCGACGGTGAACGGGATGCCGGCCAGGGAGAGCATGGCGGTGAGCAGGCCGAAGGCGAGGAAGGGCGAGCGCTTGGCGAGGCCGTTGAAGTGCAGGATGTCATCGCCGCGGCTGTGGCGGGCGACGACGATGAGGATGAGGAAGCTGAGCAGGGTCATCAGCAGGTAACCGGCGAGGTAGAAGCCGACGGCGAGCCGCGCGGAGCCGAGGGTGTCGGTAATGGCGTTGGCGCTGGCCACTGCGGTGAGCAGGTAGCCCGCGTGGCCGATGCTGGAGTAGGCGAGGAGGCGTTTGAAGTTGTCCTGCGGGAGGGCGGCGAGGTTGCCATAGAGCATGGTGAGCCCGGCCATGACGGCGAGGACGGCGAGTAGTTTTACCCCGACGCCGGGCACGGCGAGGAACGGCTGAAGGACACGCAGCAGCACCACAAAGCCCGCCGCTTTCGACCCAACGGAAAGGAAAGCCGTAATGGGTGTGGGTGCGCCTTGATAGACATCGGGCACCCAGAGCTGGAACGGGACGGCGGCGACTTTGAAGCCGAGTCCAACGAGCAGGAGCATGAGGCCAAAAAGGAGCGGTGTGGTGGCGACGTTCTTGGTCTCCAGCGCGTGCTGGATGGCGGCGAGATTGGTTTCGCCCGTCAGTCCGAAGATCCAAGTAATGCCATAGACTAGGAACCCAGTGCTAAGTGCGCCGAGGATAAGATACTTCACCCCCGCCTCAAGCGACGCGGACTGCCGCCGCATGTAAGCGACTAAGATGTAAAAGCTGATAGTTACCAACTCCAGCGAGACGAAGATAAGGAGGAAATCGACGGCGCTGGCCATGAACATGAGGCCGGCGCAGGTGAAGACGGGCAGGCTGTAGAATTCGCCCAGCCCCGCGCCGGGCGTGACGCCGGGGATGAACTTCGCCAGCACGCTGCTGTACTCCAGCGCCATGACGAGGACGACAATGGTGGTAAGCAACGCGAGCACTTTGAAGAAATGCGCGGTGGCATCGACGGCGTAGAATTGGTTGCCGCCATGCGGATTGACGAAGAAGGAGAAGCCGATGAGCGCGGTGAGGATGGCGATGGCGATGCGGACGCATCCGCGCTTGTCGTCGCTCTTGCTGAACGACTCGACGAGCAGCATGACGATGCCGAGGATGAGGACGGCGGTTTCGAGGGCAAGCGAGGGGATCGGAGTCATGCTCTATTTCGGAAGAACTGCCTCGAAGCCGGGCTGGACGAAGCTGAGGAATTTGCCCGGCGCGAAGCCGGCGATGAGCAGCGCCGCGAGGAGGATAACGACAGGCCAGCGCAAGGCTTTGAACGGGTCGGCCCAGGACGCGGCTTCCTTGCCCGGCTCGCCCATGAAAATGGCGCGGTAGGCGCGCAGCATATAGACCGCCGAGATGACCACGCCCCACAGCGCGAAGACAACGGCGAGGTGGAAGTGCGAGGCATCGAGTCCGGCGGCGGGTTTGTAAGCGCCGAAGAAGACGGTCAGCTCGCTGGCGAAGTTGGCAAAGCCCGGCAGGCCGATGGACGCAAACGCGGCGAGGCCGAAGGCGAAGGCGAGGGCGGGCATGTGCTTGGCGAGGCCGCCGAAGGAGTCGAGTTCGAGCGCGGGGCGGTGCTCTCGGAGCATGCCGGCCATCGCGAAAAGCGCGGCGATGGACAGGCCGTGCGCGAACATGAGCAGCGCCGCGCCACTCAGGCCGATGGTGTTCATCGCGGCGATGCCGAGGAAGATGTAGCCCATGTGCATCACGCTGGAGTAGCCGAGCATCATATCGAGCCGCTTCTGCGCGATGGTCGCGAGACCGACGTAGATGATGTTTCCGACGAGCAGCAGGAGCAGCAGACTCGCCCAATGTTTCGCCCCCTCCGGCAGCAGCGGAATGGCGACGCGCAGCAGACCGTAAAGGCCGAATTTTTTCAGCACACCCGCATGCAGCATCGCCGCCGGTGTGGGCGCGGAGGCGTAGGCTGTCGGTGCCCACGAGTGGAATGGAAACAGCGAAATGAGGATGCCAAAACCAAGCAGCAGGAAGATGTAAGGCCGGGTCTGTGCGGCGGCGGGGATGAGGCCGCTGCTCGCGAGTTTCTGGAGGTCGATGAGGTTGAAGGTGCGCAGCGTTTCCGGCACGGCGAGGTAGAGATCAATCAGCCCGATGAGCAGGACAAAGCTGCCCATGCCGAGATAGATCGTGATCTTCCACGCCGCCGTATGCCGCTCGCCGCTTCCCCACAGGCCGATGAGGAGGAAGGTCGGGATGAGCGCGAGTTCGTGAAAGGCGTAGAGGAAGAAAAGATCGACCGAAGCAAACGCGCCCGCCGCTCCAGCAGTAATGAAAAGCAGGCACGCGTAGTAAAGCGGCTCGCGCTTTTCGATCTTCGGCGCGACCCAGATCGCCGCCAACGTGACGAGGCCGGTGAGCAGCAGCATGAGCACGCTCAGGCCGTCGGCACCGACGAGGTAGTTCAGCTTCCAATCCGGCGCAATGGAGTATGACGACAGGAATTGGTAACCGCCCTTCGCTTTGTCGTAAGACAGAAACACCAAGAGCGTGAGCGCGAACTGCGCACCGGCCGCACCGAGCGCCGTCTTGCGCGCCGGAGCGCCAAGCAGGATGCCGAGCGCGGCAAGCAGTGGGATGAAAATGATGAGGGTCAGCATCGGGAGCGGTTAATTCTTGGAAGCGAAATGCCAGATGAGTCCGACGATCCCGAAGAGCACGGCGGCACCGATGATGGCAATGAAGGTGAAGGAAATACCCATGCTCATTTACGCAAAGACGAGGAAGTAGATGAGCCCGACGACGCCGAGGCCGAAGAGGAAGGCGTAGGCTTGAAGATTGCCGATTTGGAGGAAACGCAGGACAAAGCCGGTGCCCCACGCCGCACCGCTCAGACCGCGGACGAAGAGGCCGTCGAGAATCCATTTGTCGAACCAGCCGGACATCGTCGCGAGCAGGTCTTGCGTGCCGGCGATGAGCGCGGC
>JANXWQ010000496.1 GCA_025351065.1 Chthoniobacter sp.
ACTTGCGCCTTCCGTCCCCCACTTCTGCGTCTCTGCGCCTCTGCGTTAAAATAAAACCGTCCGCCGTCTCCCAGCCCGCATCCGGCATTGCCAAGCCTCGGTGCGCCGCTTTCAATCCGCGCCCTTGTCCCGATGAAGCTCCGCAACCAACTGCTCGCGCTCGCCTGCCTGCTCGTCTTCGCCGCTGCCGGCTGGCTCTACGTGCGGACGTGGGTGGTGCAAAAGCCCTTCGGCATCATCCTCTTTGTCAGCGACGGTCTCGTCGCCAGCCACGTCACCGCCGCGCGACTTTATGAAAACGGCGCCGACCATCGGCTCGCGCTCGAATCTTTCCCGCACCTCGCCCTGCTGCGCAATCCCGCCCGCGACTTCGCCGTGCCCGATGCCGCCGCCGCCACCACCGCGCTCGCCACCGGCGTCCGCGTGAGCCACCGCACCCTCGGCCAGGACGGGCAGGGCCAACGCCTCCAGACCATCCTCGACCTCGCCCGCGCCGAGGGCCGCGCCGTCGGTCTCGTCACCACCGACCGCCTCACCGGCCCCGGTGCCGCCGCCTTTTACGCCCACAGCGCCGATGCCCGTGAACGCGCCCCGATCGCCCTCCAGCTCCTCGGCCCCGACAAACTCGATGTCGTCCTCGGCGGCGGTGCGGCTGACTTTTTGCCCGAGGCCAAAGGCGGCCAGCGCAAAGACGGGCGCGACCTGCTCACCGAACTGCAAAACCAAGGCTGGGACCTCGTCCGCAGCAAAGCCGAACTCGCCAGCGCCCCCGCCTACCGCACCGCCGGGCTCGCCGGCTTCTTCGCGCCCGGCCCGCTCGCCTACAGCGACCAGATCGAATCCGGCAGCCAGCAGCCCTCCCTCGGCGACATGGTGCGCCGCGCCATCGAGTGCCTGGAAGTCCACAGCGCCGGCTACGTCCTCATTGTCGATGCCTCGCTCGCCACCAGCGCCGCCGAGACCGACCAGGGCGAGCGCGTCCTCACCGAGACCCTCGCCCTCGACCGCGCCCTCAAGACCGCCACCGACTACGCCGGCGAAAAATCCCTCATCCTCGCCGTCGGCAAACACGCCACCGGCGGCTTCGCGCTCAGCGGCTACCCGCTCGTCACCGACCACGGCGTCGGCCTCCTCGGCGTGAACGCCGCCGGCCAGCCCGCCCTCACCTGGGCCTCCGGCCCCAACGGCCCCGCGCCCGCCCCTTCGCCCGCCGCCAAAACCGAGCCCGCCGCCTTCCTCGCCCCCTCCGCGCTCAACAACGCCGAAGACGTCCTCGCCCTCGGCCGCGGGGCCGGCAGCGAGAGACTCGCCGGCTTCCTTGACAACACCGCCATCTTCCAAATCCTCCGCGACGCCCTGTAACCTTCCCCCGCCATGCGCACCTTCCTCGCCCTCCTCCTCCTCACCGTCACCGCCTTCGCCGACGCCCCTTTCGAGATCCTCCCCGGCGACCGCGTCCTCCTCCTCGGCGATACCCTCCTCGAGCGCGAAAACACCTACGGCTATCTCGAAACGCGGATGCACGAGCAGTTCCCCGACCGCACCTTCACCGTGCGCAATCTCTCGTGGGCTGGCGAAACGCCGCGCGGCTGGTCGCGGGCGAGCTTTGATCCGGCGGAGAAAGGCTGGGAGCGGCTGCGGGAGGACATCGCCAAAGTGCGGCCCACCGTCGTCTTCCTCGGCTTCGGCATGGACGCGAGCTTGCAGGAAATGACGGATCGCTCCCAAGACCCCACGCTCAACCGGGACACCGCGCGGTATGGCGAGGCAGCGATGTCCGCCGCGCGGTTCAAAAAGGAACTCGGGGAGCTCATGGATGCGATCGTGGAAAAGGCGAAAGGCGAAGGGCGAAAGGCGGAAGAAAAGGCCGCGAACGGGAATGGCGAGGCGGCGGCTCCGGGTAGGGTGGGCGTCCCGCCCGCCGGTTCCGGCGTCTCGCCGGAACGCACTTCCGCCACGCCACCCGCATCCAAACCGGATGACGCCACCGCTGTGCAAGTGCGCAAAGGCGGGACGCCTTTGCCGGCGGGCGAGACGCCCACCCTACCCGGGACCTCCCCCATCCGCTTCGTCCTCCTCTCGCCCATCCGGCACGAAGACCTGCGCGCCACGCGCCCCGGCCTGCCCGACCCGGCGGAGCACAACAGGCTGCTGGAGCAATACTCGAAGGCCATCGGGGAACTGGCGAAGGAACGCGGGGCCTTCTATGTGCCGCTCTTTTCGGACCTCGAAAGAGTTGTGAAAGAAATGCTCAACTTGATGGATGCGGCCGCCAGCGACGGTGAAAAAATCTCCGGCGTTCGTCCTTCGATTCCGCATTGGCATTACCAGAAGCAGCTAACGGACAACGGTATTCACCTTTCAGACGATGGCACCTACTGGAGCGCCGAAGCTATTGGAGAAGAATTATTCGGCGGGAGCCCCACTCGGGTTTGGAACGACGCTCTCCGCGCCGCCGTGCTGCGGAAGAACGAACTCTTCTTCAACCAATTCCGCCCCGCGAACAGCACCTACCTCTTCGGCTTCCGCAAGCACGAGCAGGGGCAGAACGCCAAAGAGATGCCCATGTTCGACCCCCTCATCGCGCAGGCCGAAGCCGAAATCGACCGCCTGAAGCGCGGGGGTGCCGCACCCGACGGAAAAACCGCACCCACCACGGAAAAGGTGTCCCCAACCGGAGAGAAGTTGTCCGCCACCACGGAAAAGTTGCCCGCAACCGGGGACAGGTTGGCCGCCACCGGCGATACGTTGTCCACCACCAAGGAAAAGTTGCCCGCAACCGGGGACAGGTTGCCCGCCACCAGCGATAAGTTGCCCACCACCAAGGAAAAGTTGCCCGCCACCAGCGATAAGTTTCCCGCCCCCAATGAAAAGTTGTCCGCCCCTTCTGAAAAGG
>JANXWQ010000125.1 GCA_025351065.1 Chthoniobacter sp.
TTTGATGCCGGTGCATTTCGTTTCGCCGTCGAGATCGACGATGCGATCGACCATGAGGAACGGGTAGCGGTGCGGGAGCAGTTTCATCACGTCGTTCACGTCGAGCACGTCCCCGCCCTTCGGCGTCACGCTCGGCGGCACCAGCGCCATGGTTTTTGCGAACTGCTTCGCTACCGCGCGCGCGAGTTCGGTGTTAGGCCCGTGGCCGGGTTTGACCGCGATGACGTGCCCGCGAATCGGCCGCCCGAAAAGCGAAAGATCGCCGACGACATCGAGAATCTTGTGCCGCGCAAATTCCTCGCGAAAGCGCAGCGGCTCCTTGCTTAGCACGGATTCACCGCGCACGACGACCGCGTTTTCGAGCGAGCCGCCCTTGATCAGCCCTTTGTCCATCAGCGGTTTCACGTCCTCGTAAAAAACGAAGGTCCGCGCCGGAGCGATCTCCTTTTCGTAAATCGCGGGCGTGATTTCCGTGGAATAAAACTGCGTGAAGCGCCCCTCCGGCCCGACCTGCGTGCAGGACACGCGGAACGCCGAGTCCGGCACGATGGTCATCAGCGAGCCGCTTTTCGTCTCGATGAAAATGGGCTCGGTGACGGCGTACTCCGCGCGCGGCGCGGGCTGCTCGACGATGCCGGCTTTCTTGATGAGTTCGACGTACGGCTGCGCGCTGCCGTCGCCGATGGGCGGCTCGTTGGCGTCCATTTCGATGAGCACATTGTCCACGCCCATGCCAGCGAGCGCGGAGAGCACATGCTCGACGGTCTGCACTTTCACATTGCCCTCGGCGAGCGTCGTAGCGCGTTCGACCGTCTTCACATGCTCGACGTTCGCCTCGATGACCGGCTCGTCCGCGAGATCGCCGCGCCTGAACTTCCGCCCATGCCCCGGCGGCGCGGGATGCAGCGTGAGCGTGACCCTTTCTCCGGTATGCAGCGAGGAGCCGCTGACGCTGGCGGATTTGGCGAGGGTGTGCTGGAGACTGGACATGTGGCGGTGAAAAAGCGAGCGCTTCTTATGGCGTTGCGCGCCGGACGCGACAAGCCAGTTGTCGCGCAGAAATTAGAGTGCGCCGCGGTTTGGCCGTGGCTACACCAGTCCCAGAATGAAAGCCGAACCCCTCCGCATCGCCCAAGTCGCTCCGCTCTGGACGCGCATTCCGCCTTCCAACTACGGCGGCATCGAGCTGCTGATGAAACTGCTCATCGACGAGCTGGTCGCCCGCGGCCATGAAGTCACGCTCTTCTCCTCCGGCGACTGTCTGAGCAACGCCACGCTGCACGCCACCGTGGAGACCAATCTCACCGACCGCATCGCCGCGGGCGAGATGTACATGTCGGAATACTACATGAACTCGACCATGGCCGAAGTGCTGCGCGCAGCGGGGCGCTTCGACCTCATCCACTACCACCTCAGCAGCGCGTGGATTCCGTACGCCGGCGCCACGCGCACGCCCGGCCTTTTTACCATGCACACGAGTCCCCATCTCGACGACGAATGGGTCATGCACCGCTGGCCGGACGTCGCCGTCGCCGGCATCAGCCAGAGCCAGATGCACGCCGCCAGCATAAAGCTCGGGCGCAAGTTTCCGGTCGTTTACAATGGCTGCGACTTCGAGGCCTATGACCCTTGCTACGATCCCGGCCAGTATCTCGCTTACCTAGGCCGCATGTCGCCGGAGAAAAATCCGCTTGGAGCCATCCAGATCGCAAAGGCCGCAGGCCTGCCCATTGTCCTCGCCGGCAAGCCGCAGAATCAAAACGAAGCCAAGTATTTCGCCGATCATATCGAACCGCTCATTGACGAAAAAAGTGTGCGTTGGATCGGGCCGGTGAATCACGCGCAAAAAAACCAGTTCCTCCGCCACGCGTCGGCGCTCATCTTTCCGATCCAGTGGGACGAACCCTTCGGCCTCGTGATGATTGAAGCGATGGCCTGCGGCTGCCCGGTGGTCGCCCACCGGCGAGGCTCCGTCGAGGAGGTCGTCGAAAATGGCCTGACCGGCTATCATGTGGGAGTTATCGACGCTATGGCCGAACTCGTTCCGCAAGCTCTCGCCCTCAACCGAGCTGTCGTGCGCCAGCATGCCAGGGAACGCTTCGGCTACGTGAAGATGGTCGATGAATACGAAGCGCTCTACCGCTCCCTGCTGCGGTAAGAGGCTGGGATGTTACTCGCTGTTGCTGTCTTAGACGGTGTCCCGAAACTCAAAACGCGTGTCATCCCGAGCGGAGTTCCGTGCGGGCGCAGGCGGGACGAAACGCAGTCAAGGGACCCCGGCAGTTCATTAACGTACGGCACCGGAACGAACCACCGAGGTCCCTCGACTCCGCTGCGCCCGCCTTTCCGCCTGCGCTCCGCTCGGGATGACACGCTGTTTTAGTTTCGATACACTTTCTTAAGGGCCGTTCAGTGATGGGTGACTTTGGGGTAGTCGCCAAAGGTTACAAGTCGGATGCCGGATTCTCGAATATAAGTCGTGATTCTAGGATCCGTGAGGGTGGCGACCTCTGTCTCGCGCTCTGCGAGGTAAACAGACTGAAAGTCAGGCAAGGGCATGCGATAGGTATCCATGATGACGACCGACCATGAGATCGTGGTATAGGCACCGATGGAAATTTCCTCGTCGCACAAAAACCAAACCGAAGTAAGCAAGGCGCACTCGCCAATGTGGACGCTGGCCTTCGGACCGAGGTCGAACATGGTGCCGTCATTCACCTGGCTGCCGCGGGCAAAGGTACCAGCACAGCAGACCGATGACACAACGCGCGGAAAATCCGTCGTGCCTTTTCGCGGGACGCGCCTGCACCGCCTGCAAAACGGTGACGATGAAAGTGAGCGCGAGCATGGCCACGGTTTCGTTGAGCGTGTGCCATCCGGCAAGGCTGCCGGCGGCAAAAAACACGGCGAGCATTTGCCATTCGAGGGTCGAGGGCAGCATCGCCCGGTGCGCCGGAGCCGGACGGTACAGCGCCTGGAAAAGCCCCTGCCCAAAAACGCCGCCATGCACCCGCGCCGCACCGACGCGCAGGCCCGTGAGGCCCGCGCCGTACATCACGCCACGCCAGATGGCCCCGCCCAAAATATTGAAGCGCTCGGGATGCCGGATCGCCAGCAGCGCCTCCGCCTCGCCGTAACCGGACTGCTGCCGCAGGTAGGCGCGCGGCCCTTGCCGGCGGTGGTGCCAGACAAAAGCGCCGGGGGCAAAGGTGATGCGGTAGCCCGCTTCGCGCAGCCGCCAGCAGGCATCCACATCGTCGCCGGCTTTGCGAAAAAGCGGGTCGAATGAACCAATCGCGAGCAGCGCTTCGCGGCGAAAGGCCATGTTGCAGCCGGGGATGTGCTCGGCCTCCTCGTCGCTCTCGAGCACATGAATCGGCTGGCCGGGAGCGCATGCGACGCAGCCGGCGAGCCAGCCGTCCTCGGGCGTGAGGTTCGGCCCGCCGACCGCCGTGGCGCCGCTGGTTTCGAGCTGATGCACGAGCAGCGTCAGCCAGTCGGGATCGGCGAAACAATTCGCGTCGGTGTAGGCGACGATTTCGCCCGTGGCGGCGCCGAGACCGGTGTTGCGGGCGACGCTCAAGCCTTGGTTTTCTTGGCGGATCATCCGCACGTCGGGGAAGCGCGCGGCAATGGCGGGCGTGTCGTCGGTCGAGCCGTCATCGACGAGGATGACTTCGAAATCGGGATAAGCCAGTTCAGCGAGCGAACGCAGACATTGTTCGAGCGTGCGTCCGCCGTTGTAGGAGCAAACGACCACCGACACGCGGGGCGTGCGTTGCAACTGCTTCGCCGGCGGCTGGCCGAAAACGTCCGCCACCGCCTGGTAGGATGCCTTGGGAGTGCGGTCGCGGTGCGTGAGGCCAAAGGCCCAGTCGTCGATCTGATAACCCCGCGTGAACCAATCGTCCGTCCACGAAAAAACAAACGTGCCGGCCAGTCCGGCGAGGGTGGCTTCCGCCGCGTGGCCGCTCAGAAATTCAGCCTGCTCCTCTTCGCCATGTCGCAGGGTGTCCATGCCGATTTCACTCAGCATGGGCGGCGGGAAGCTAATGTTGAATGTCCGCAGCAGCGGAAAAGTCGCCCAAGATCGAGTGAGGGTAGATGAAAGGTTTGATTGACGTGGTCTTTGGTCTTGAGTCCTAACCAACATTTTGTCCGCGAACCTTCCGAATGGAATCGGAGAATTGTAAGGCAATGGTAAAAGGCGGGCGCGGGACGCTCCCGATTCTTGCCAGCCGACGAACCTTTGCTACGCTTCCGCGGCACCAAGCTCCGCCGCCTGCCAGACCATGACACCCGCCTGGCTGCTGCCCCAACTCATTTCCTCCCCATGCCGCACTGTCTTACTTTTTCTCACCCGCCCCGGCGCAACTCCCGCAACGGACTTGGTGGCTTTACCTTGGTAGAACTGCTCGTTGTCATTGCTGTCATCGCCATCCTGGCCGCATTGATTTTTCCCGTGACCGGCATAGTGCGCCGCAAGGGCCAGCAAACCACCTCCATGCACAACCTGCGCCAGTGGGGGGGTGCCGCGCTCGCCGCCTCGCTCAACGATAACAACAACTTCATGCCGTGGCCAGGGCAGCCGGTAGCTCGCAGCGACAGCGCGGCCTGGTACAACCGCCTGCCGGTTTACTTGGGAACACAGCCGTTTTCCGCCATGAAGACAGGGCAGTTTCCCAAGGCGGGCGAAAAATCGGTCTGGATCAACCCCGCGGTTCCGATCTCGGTGAATGCCGACTACAGCCCTACCTCTTCTGTTATGCGATGAACGCTTTTCTGAGCACGCCCGACGAGCGAACCTTAAGCATGAGCCGGGTCGAACGCCTCTCCGCGACCGTCTTTATGGCCGACAAAAACGACGATAGCGCCGACTGCCACCCCAGTTACATCAAGGCCTATCATGGCTCCGGCGACATCACCACGGATCCAGACAACATGGCGCATTTTCTGTTCTGCGACGGGCCATGTCGCGCTGGTGGCCCGCAAGGACTTCGACCCGGAGTTTGGCGCGCAGTCGATGCAGGACAATCCGCCGGACTCCAGTTTCACTTTCTCCCCGTACACCGTGACCGTGGATCCTAACGAATGAACCCCGCAGCTTTGCTGAAAAGCGTGGAAACGCGGCGTTCTTTGACCGTCAAACCGGCCCGTCCCCCGCGCTGAGCAAGCGGGCGACGGCTGCCTGAAGCGTCGCCAGGCTCAGCGCGGTGAGGTCGCCGCCCGGCGCGGTCAAGATGGAAACGTGCGGGTTGGCGGGCGCCCAGACCGAGGGATCGGTGGGCCCGAAAAGCAGCAGGCTCGGCGCTCCGGCGGCGGCGGCGAGGTGCGAGATGCCGCTGTCGTGGCCGAGAAAAAGCCGGCAGCGCGCGAGCAGCGCGGCGAGATGTGGCAGCGGCAAATCGCGCGCGAGCCGCACGGGTGCGCCGTGCCACGCGGCGGTGAGGGCGTCGAGCTGCGCGTGGTCGGCTTCGCCGCCGATGAGGAGCAGGCGGGGCGTGGGTTGGCGGGCGAGCAGCCATGCGCCGAGCGCGCGCCAGTTTTCCAGCGGCCAGTTTTTTCGCGCGCTGCCGCTGCTGGGATGCAGCGCGATGAGCGGGGCGTCACTCGCGCCGAGGAACTCATCGGCGAACGCGCGGTCCGCGGCGCTCGGATGCACGGTCGCAGCGTGGTCTTCGAGGTAGAGCGCGAGGCTTTGCAGCTGGCGGGCGAGCTGGCGGGCGGCGTGCTCGGTGCCGTCGATTTTCGCGTAGGCGGGGAGCAGGTTTTTCACGCCCGCACGGCGCAGGTTGGCCTCGAAAAATCCGTCGGGATCGAAGAGATAGCTGACGACCTGCTGGAAGCTGGCGAAGTACTCCACGAGGTCGGGCGCGAGCACGGAGCGCGGGATGAAGAAGCCGGCCATCGCGCCGTACTCGATGCTGCGCGTGCCGTCGGCGTAGCCACGGTTTTCGGCGAGCGCGATGATGTGGCGGTAGCCGAGGATTTCGAGATGCGCGGCGGGAAAGTTTTCGCGCAGCAGCCGGATGGCCGGCAGGGTAAGGATGAAATCGCCAATGGCACCGCCGCGGATGACGAGAATGCGCGGCTTCACGGGCTCCAGTTTAGCGGACGAAAGCGCGCCGCGCGTGCGCGGAAAAACGACCTACTGGCTGTTCGGCGAGAAGCCGCCGAGCGGACCCTGGCCCTCCCATTTTTCGGGCCGGTTCCACGGGATGGTGCTGACGCGATTGGGGTCTTTCGGCTGATCCTCCGCGCACGAAGGCAGGAGGGCGAGCAGGACAGCCAGCGCGAGCAGCGTGAGGAGCCGAAGCATTTTTTTGCGAAAACCCGACCGGGCTCAGCGCACCGGCAGGCCAGCCTGGGCACCGGGCGCAGGTTGCGCCGCCGCCGCGCGGGTGCCTTCGAAAACCACGGTGTCGCCGGGCTGCACGGTCACGCCTTTGCGCACGCTGCCGGGCAGAATGTCGGCAATCGACTGCGACGCTTCGACGGAGGTGATGCGCGCCTTGGCGATCGGTTCGCCACCGCGCAGCACGATCATCGTGCCATTCATCACCGCGCCCTGCTTGTCACCCACGCTCAACACCAGGAAATTCCACCCGCCATTGACCGCAAGCACGCGGCCCGTGATCCCCTGCCGCTGCAGCCCTGCTTCGCGAGTCTTTTTGTATTGCTCCAAAGACGCCATCTTATCCCCAAGTTCTTTCTTCTGCGTGGTGACCGAGTCGATCAGGGCTTTGGATTCCGCCACTTCGGCCTGCGCTTTCGCGAGTTCTGCCTTGAGCGCGGCAACGACCGGATCTTCTCCACCTGCGACGGGCACGCCGCCTTTTTTCATCAGATCCTCGATCTGCTTGGTTAGCGTCGCCACTTCCGCCGTCTTCGCCTCCATCGCCGTCGTCGCATCCGTGATTTTCTTGGTCAAATCATCCATCTGCCCCTTCTGCGTCGCGACTTCCTTGGTCGCCTCATCCGCCTTGGCGACGGCCGCAGTAAGTTCCTCCTGCGATTTTTTCAAGTCGCTCTTCGCAATGCTCAGCGTGCTTTGAGCGGTCGTCAGCGCCTGCTTTGAATCCTTCAGCGTGGTCTGGAGTTTGTTGGCGTTGCCCATCGCGAGAAAGCCAAGGGCGGCGGTGGCGAGCATGACAGCGAGGGCGATGCCGAGAAAAATTTTTGCCATAAAGGTTTTGGGGTGGTGTGGGGTGTAAGTGGTGCGGGGGAATTCGCGGGGCAAGGGTAGCACTGCGAAATCGACGGCGCACGTTAAAGCCGCGAAATTTCATCAATGCAAGCGGTTTCCCGGCGATTTTTAGAAAAATCATTTGTCCGCTCCGGGGACGGCCCGCATAGTCGCCGTCCCGTCAGGGACTACGGATCGCAGGCAGACCAACCCCGCCAGGGCCGGAAGGCAGCAACGGTCGTCCGACTTGCGTTGTCGTAGCTCTCTGGCGGCTTTTTTCTGCCGTCGTGCGGCGCAAAGGCAGGCGGGTTTTTTGCCGCCGCCCGCTACCCGGCGCGACGCGCAGTCTGCGGCAGCCGCAGGAGGGCGTGGGTGCCGGGCGAGCCGGTGCGGTTTTCCAGCGCGTCGCGCATCTCCTCGAAGGCGCGCGCGTGGCCGCCTCGCCCGAACCGCCGCGCGTGATGGCCTGCGGGTAGGCCGTGAGGCGGCGGATGGGCCGCGAAAAAAGAGTGACGGCGAGATATGCGCCGACCGCCACCGCGGCGAAATGGGCCAGCCCGAGCGTGCGAATCCACAGCCTCGTCTCATCGCGAAAAGCGAAGACGCTGCGCCGCGTTTTGGAAACGCTGACCACGCCGGTGATGATCCCGTCCCGCCGGATGGGCGCGGCCACAAACATCACCGAGCTGTCCGCATCCTTCGGATCAAGACGCGTCGAACGTGCGCCGTACTGGCCGGCGAGCGTGAGCGCCACTTCGCGCTTGCCGTGAAAATCCTGGCCTTCGCTGCGTCCGCCGTCGGAGTCGAAGACGACGGTGCCGCGCTCGTCGGTGACGTAGGAATTCATGTCCAGCGTCCTCTTGGTGAAGTTGTAAATGCGCGCCGCGTCCCACTCCCGCCGCATGACCCACGCGGGCTCCATCGTCTCCGGCGGCAAAGGTACTGCTGCCGACAAGATCGCCGCGCTCCAAGCCGCCGGCATCGCCCTCGCCGAGACACCCTCCGTCTTGGCCGACACACTGCTCCGGCATTGGGGCAAGGCGTAGCTCCGGAAGCACGCGCGGTTTTTACCGCGGCGCGCTGGCTCCGGTGCGTGGGGGGATTTCCACGGTGCCGAGATCCGTCTCGGGAAAGAACGTGCCGTCGCTGTCATGCACCTGCCACGCTTTGAGCCGCAACTGGCCGCGCGCTCCTTCCGCCAGCCAGCCACGCTCGGGCGCGGCGATGGTGTAGGTCACGATTTTTTCGCCGGCCGCGCCCGCGACGGTGCCGGGCTGTGCGTCGGCAAAGGCGAAGACGCCGCCGGGGCCGAGCAGGAGCACGTCGCCAAAGCCGAGGCTGTCCGGCGCGAGGCCGGTGCCGCCGCGGAAGGCCACCTTGACCGTGAGCGGATCATTGGCTTTCGCCGGCAATTCCTTTCCCGCGATGCGGGCCGTGGGCAGCGGGGCGCTGACTTCGACCGGGATGAAAACGCTGCGGCCCGCGTGGCTGACGCGCAGTGTGGTTTGGCCGGGCCGCGCGGCTTCGATCAGGCCGGGAGCGGTGAAGAAAGCCACCGGCAGATCCGCGCTGGCCCAGGCCGCTTCGTATGTGAGATCGGGGAGGGGTTCCGCCGCTGCACCGGTTTTTTCCGTGAGCGAAATGCGGCGCACTTCGCCGGGCACGAGGATGAGCTTCGCTTCGCCGGGAACAAGCTGCGCCGTTTCCGCCGCGGCGAGCACGCGCCACGTCCCGATTTCCGCCACCGCCAGCGGCACGCCCGCGAGATCGCGCACCACGCCGCCGCGCAGGCGTACGCGATACTCCCCCGCATCCGCGGCGTGCCATTTTCCGCCTGCGGGAGCCGCGGAAAAATACGCGCAGAGATACCGCGCGTCCGCCTCGCCGGAGACTCCGACGAGTTTCGCCGCCTGTGCCTTTCCGCCCGGTCCCACGACCTCCACCGCCTGCGCCGTGATGCTCCCCCGCGCGATCTGCGCCGCGCTGCTGAACCCGACCGCAAACACCGCCGAGTCCTCGCCCACTGCCGCGCGCGGCTTGCCGATCACGCAGGCGCGTGGCGCGAGCGGTTTGCCGTCGCGGTCGTAGTCCTCGAAGTCCCAGATGTATTTGAACCAGTTGTTCTGCCGCCCGTCGGCGTTCACGCCCGGCGCGCGCGGGAGGTGGGCGAAATACCATTTCATGTAGTCCGCCTGATCGTCCTTGCCCTGCGCCCACGTCTCGCGGGAGACGGGTTTTTTCGTCCAGTCGGTCTGCGGGTAGGTGAGAAAGGCGTCGGCCCAGCTCTCGACCGTCCGCTTATTGCCGTAGTCGTAATCGTGCTCCGCATTGGCCGGCCAGTGGCAGGTGCCCACGCCGGCCACGCCGTTCGATTGCGAAAAGTTCGCGCTGAATTTATCCCAGTTCGACACCGGGTTCGCGAGCTTCCAAGTGCCATAGACGCGGTTCAGCGTGGACTCGGTGCGGTGCGCCGCGTCGTGCATCATCTCGGCCACGCCGCGCTCATAGTTGAAGCCGTAAAACGCGAACGGCCGCGCGGACGGCACCTCGGGATACACCCCGCCGTTGATGAAAAAAGCGCCCGGCCCCGCCATCGACGCCTCCCACAGCCCGAAGAAATGGTCGCTGAAAATCCACACCTCATCGGCCAGCCCGCGCGCCACCATTTCCGCCACGCCCTGCGCGCGCAGGAGCCGCGGGTAATCGGCCTCGATGTGTTCGCGCCAGCCGCTGCCGGCCCGCCGGTTTTTCACGTATTCCTCGACGGTGTAGGTGAAGCCGCCACGCTGCGCGTAGATCTCATTCAGGTTGCGCCATTCCACGATTTCATAGCGGATCGCGCCGCCCGCCGCGTCCTCCATCGCCGCGCGGTAGCGCAGCGCCAGCCGCTCCGGCGTGTTCCATTTGAAAACCTCGCCCAGCCGCTTGTGGCCCTCGCCCGGCACGATCGGGTCGTAGTTCAAAACGAGGATGCGCAGGGTCAGCGGGCGGTTGTCCGCCGCCGGCCGCAGCGGATTCCAAATCCGCCCCGCCTCGCTGCTCGCCGGCGGCGGGGCCGCGGGAACCTGCGCCCGCGCTGCGCTTCCCATCCCCAGCAGGAATGCCGTGCCGAGCGCCAGCGCCGCCAGCTTGAGGAAAGACCGTGGTTTCATAATTTGGCGGCCCGGAGCGTGGTGGCGATGCGATGGGTTTAGCGAGTCCGATTTGGGGGAGCGGCGAGGAAAACATTTCCCTTCGCGACATCCGCGAGTGCGGTTAAAATCGCCACGCTTTGAACGCGACACCTTCACCCACCGCCGCCGGGCTGGCCCCAGCCGCGATGAACGCCGTCCGCAGGACTTTATCAAAAACGTCGTCGTCAAAATCGCCGATGAAGTGGAGGTCGATGTCAGCACGCGCGCCTGGAAAGTGAGCTACGCCGACGCCCTTCCCACTGCCCTCCGCACGGCCATTGGCGGCGTCGAAGTCCCCTACCTCGATCTCGCCACGCTCATCGCATCGAAGGACACCTACCGCGATCAGGACCGCGTCGATGTCCAGCTCCTCCGCGAGATCGCCCGCCGCCGCCCGACGCCGGAGGCGTGAAATTTGCGCTGGCGCGCGCTGGAGGTCTGCGCTGAGCTTTCAACCAAGTGCGGCGAAGCGGCGGGCGCTGGCGATGGTGCTGGCCATGAGCATGGCGATGGTCATAGGGCCGACGCCGCCGGGGACGGGGGTGATGGCGCGGCACTTCGGCGCGACTTCGGCGAAGGCGACGTCGCCGGTGAGGCGGTAGCCTTTGGGCAAAGAAAAATCATCCACGCGGTTGATGCCGACGTCGATGACGACGGCCCCGTCTTTCACAAAGTCGGCGCGGACAAACTCGGGGCGGCCGATGGCGGCGATGAGGATGTCGGCGGTGCGGCAGACGGCGGGGAGGTCGCGGGTGCGGGAGTGGGCGACGGTGACGGTGGCGTCGCCGCCGGGGCCTTTCGCCATCAGCAAAAGCGCCATCGGTTTGCCCACGATCATGGAGCGGCCGAGGACGACGATGTTTGCGCCGGCGGTCTCGATGCCGCTTTCGATGAGCAGCCGCTGGCAGCCGAGCGGGGTGCAGGGCACGAAGCCGTCGGGGTCGCCGAGGGTGAGCTTGGCGACGTTGAGCGGGTGGAAGCCGTCCACGTCCTTGCGCGGGTCGATGGCGTCGATGACGGCGCGCTCGTCGATGTGCGACGGCGGGGGCGACTGGACGAGGATGCCGTGGATGGCGGGGTCGGCGTTGAGCAGGCGGACGATGGCGATGAGGTCGGCCTGGGAGGTCGTGGCGGGCAGTTCGTGCTTTACCGAGTGCATGCCGAGGTCGTGGCACATTTTGTCTTTGCTCCGCACGTACGCCTGCGATGCGGGATCGGCCCCAACGAGCACGACGGCGAGGCCGGGCGTGATGCCGCGCGCCTTCAGCTCGGCGACGGCGGCGCGGGATGCGGCGTGGGTTTTCTGGGCGATGGCTTTGCCGTCGATGAGCGTCATGGAATGACGAATGACGAATGACGAATGACGAGACAATGACGAATTCCCAAAGGCCGAAGACGCGCCTTACGTGCGCTCGTCATTCGTCATTTTATCCTCCCCGTCCGGCGCACGCAGGACGTTCTCGAACCGCACGCGCTCGGACTCGAACGCCGCCTCGTCGCTCGTCGGCGCGACGTGATGGAGCGGAGCGAAGGTGACATGGATGGTGGCGAAGGGCTTGGGGATCATGAACCCGTCCCAGCTTTTCAGCCGCCAGAAACGCGAGTAGCGGACATGGATGGGCAGGATGGTTCCGCCGGTGAGCTGGGCGAGTTTGATGACGCCGGGATTGATGCGGTAGCGCGGGCCGCGCGGGCCGTCGGGCGTGAGCGCGGTGATCTCGCCGTTTTCGATGGCGCGTTTCATTTCGATGAGCGCCGTCGCGCCGCGCCGTGAGCTGGAGCCGCGGATCGCGCGGATGCCGAAGCGCTCCATGACGGCGGCGATGACCGCGCCGTCCTTGCTCGCGCTGGCGAGGGCCGCGCCGGGCCGGCCTGGGAAAAACTTCTCGAACATCGGGGCCATGACGAAGAGCCGGTTGTGCCAGAAACACCAGAGGAGCGGCTTTTGCGGCGGCGTGGCCAGGACGCCGGCGTGGTCGGTCGTCTCGAAGCGAATCGTCCAGAGCCAGAGCCGGATGAGCCGCGCCCCGATGGCTCCGATCCAGCCGGCCTTTTGCGCCGGGGTCATTCGCTTTCGGCCCAGCGAAAGGTGTTGGGGTTTGGCAGGTCTAGCTGATCCAAAATGCGCGCGACGACGGTATCGGCGACCTGCTCGATGGTCAGCGGCCGGCTGTAGAAACCGGGCGAGGCGGGCATGATGATCGCGCCGGCTTCGATCAGCGTGACCACGTTGCGCGCGTGGATGAGATTCCACGGCGTCTCGCGCGGGACGAGGATGAGCTTGCGGCGCTCTTTTAAAAAAACATCCGCCGCGCGCAGCAGCGTGGAGTCGCTGGTGCCGGCGGCGATGCGCCCGAGCGTGCCCATCGAACACGGGCACACGACCATCGCATCGAACCGCGCCGAGCCGCTGACGAAGGGCACGTTCATCGTCTTGTCGCCATGCTGCCGCACGCCCGCCGGCACGGTGAGCGTGCCGATTTCCTCGGCGATAACCTGTTTTGCAAAAGCGCTCAGGACGAGGTGCACCTCATGCGCTGCGCAGTCGATTTGCGCGAGCAGCCGCTGGAGGTAGATCGCACCGCTGGCTCCGGTCGCGGCGAGGACGAGCTTCATCTACAAATATCCCGCCGCGTGCATGCGCCGGGTGAGGTCGCCCTGGCGGGTGAGGAGGTCGGCGTAGATGTCCTTGTGCTCGGCGTGGGGCTTGGCGCGGGTGGTGTCGTCGAGCTCGACGATGCGGGCGCAGAGGTCGCGGAAGGTCACGGGCTTGCCCTGCGCGGCGTGGCTGGCGTAGGCGGCCTGGATGGCGGCGCCGAGCGCGGCGCCCTCGGCGGATTTCAGGCAGATGGTCGGCACGCCGAAAATATCCGCGGCGAGCTGCCGCCAGACGGCGCTCTTGCTGCCGCCGCCGGTGAGGCGGATTTCGGTGGGCGTGATGCCGAGTTCGCGGAAGCGGCCCAGCCCGTAGGCGAGGCCGAGGGTGACGCCTTCCATCGTGGCGCGAGCCATGTGGGCGGGCGTCATGTTGTCGGTTTTGAGGCCGTGGAAAACGCCGGTGCCGTTGGGCAGGTTCGGGGTGCGTTCGCCGTTGAGGTAGGGGAGAAAAAGCAGCCCGCTCGCGCCGGCGGGGGCGCTGGAGACGTTCGCTTCGAGCTGCTCGTGCGACCAGCCGAACATCTTTCGCACGGCCTCGGTGGCGACGGTCACGTTCATCGTGCAGACCAGCGGCAGCCAGCGATCCGTGCTGTCGCAAAACGCGGCGACTTCGCCCTGCGGATCGATGACTGGTTTGTCGGCAAACGCGTACACCGTGCCGCTCGTGCCGAGGCTTACGGTGACGACTCCGGGCTGCACGTTGCCGGTGCCGATTGCGCCCTTCATGTTGTCGCCGCCGCCGCCGCTCACGGTGACTTCGCCTTTCGAGAGCCCCCACGCCTCACGCAGGTTTTCCCGCAGCAGACCGAACGCGCGCCGCGAACTGGCGAGCGGCGGGAGCGCATCGGCGAGATCGGGGTCGATGAACTCGATGAGCGGCTCGCACCATTTTTTCTCGCGCACATCGAGCAGGCCGGTGCCGGAGGCGTCGCCGTACTCCATGCCGCGCTCGCCGGTGAGGTGGAAATTGATGTAGTCGTGCGGCAGCAGCACGGTCGTGAGCGCCTTGTAATTCTTCGGCTCGTGCTGTTTCAGCCACAGGATTTTCGGCGCGGTGTAGCCGGGCAGCATAGCGTTGCCCGAGAGCTTGATGAGCCCCGCGGCGTCGCCGAATTCCTCCTCAAATTGTTTGCACTGCTCGACCGTCGAGGTATCGCACCACAGCTTGGCCGGGCGGATGACGCGGCTCTTTTTGTCGAGCGGCACAAAGCCGTGCTGCTGGCCGCTCACGCCGATGGCTTTCACGTCGTCCTTGCGCTTGCCGAGCTTGGTCAAAACCGCGCGCACCGTGGTGTCCACGGCGTCGATCCACGTCTGCGGCTCCTGCTCGAGATGCCCCGGCGGCAGGCCCTCGATGAGCCCGTAGCTCTCCGAGGCCGAGGCGAGGATTTCGCCCGACTCGAGGTCGAGCGCGATGGTCTTGGTGCTTTGCGTGCCGCTGTCGATGCCGAGGGCGATCATAGGATTTTCAAATGGAAGATTTCAAATGGCTGATGGAATAGCTGTCGCCATTCAACGGGCGCTGAGGCTAAATCTGAAATCCAAAATCTGAAATCCGAATTTTCCCCATGCTCACGAAGCTCCTCCACACCCGCTACCGCGTGACCGATTTGGAAAAGACCGCGCACTTTTACAAGGAGGTGCTCGGCCTCCAGGAGACGCGCCGCCACACCTCCCCGCGCGGCTCGCAGCTCGTCTTTTTCAAAGCGCCCGGCAGCGAGGAGGAGATCGAGATTTGCAAATTCGACGGCAGCGGCCCGGTCAATGTCGGCCACGACATCACGCACCTCGCCTTCGCCGTCGATGACCTCGACGCCTTCGCCAAACACGCCGCGGCCAAAGGCTACCCACTCTCCGACGGCCCCACGCCCACCGGCTCGGGCAGCATCATCGCGTTCATCGACGCGCCGGAAGGCTACGAGATCGAACTGATCCAGCGGGGCTGAGGGGAAAAATCCGAAACCCAAATATCGAAATCCGAAACAACGATGCCGAAAATTTTGAAAATCAGAAAGACACCAGCGACGACCTCCATCGTTTCACTCATTTCACAACTTTCGAATTTGTTTCGGATTGCCCCGCCTCCCATTGGCGTCTCGCTTCGCTCGGCTTCGATATTCGGATTCCGGATTTTTCCTCACCACCATGGACTTTGACTGGCTCGACTCCCCCTTTGATCTCCGCAAGATCATGCCCAAAGAAATCGAGGAATCCTTCGAGGATCCCTTCAGCCTCCGCCTCCTCCCGGATGGCGTGGGCGACGATGAAAAAGCGCGCTATTTCAACCTCGGAAAATCAATCAACGACCGCGGGATTTTCACCGTTTTCTGGACCGACGGAAAACGTTACCGCGCCATCCTCTCGCGCGACATGACGCCGGAGGAGAACACTTTCTACGAACGCAAAAACTCGGAACTCGGCTACTGACGCACCATGAAAGTCATCACCACCTGGAAGGATGTTCCGCATTTCGACAACGAGGAAGACGAGGCCGTTTTCTGGGCCGAGTCGCGCCTCGAAGTGCGGCTGATGAACGCCTCGCTGCTCAAGGCCGACACGCGCGAATCCACGACCATCACGCTGCGCTTCGACCCGCGGCTGCTGGCGCGCATCAAGCGCATCGCCCGCTCGCGCTACCTGAACTACCAGAGCATGATCAAGCAGTGGCTGAGCGAGCGGCTGGAAAAGGAAATGTGAGCGGCGACGCGGCGCGAGCTATTTCGCCGTGAGCGCGGCGCGGTCGTTGCCGAGCGCGCCGGATTTTTCCAGGAAGTAATCGTAGCCGCCGGGATACGCGCGCACGGTGCCGGCGTGGACGTGCAGGACTTTGGTCGCGAGCTTGCGGATGAAATGCACGTCGTGGCTGATGAAAACCAGCGTCCCCTCGTAGCCCGCGAGCGCGAGGATGAGCGACTCGACGGTGTGGATGTCGAGGTGCGTGGTGGGCTCGTCCATGAGCAGCAGGTTCGGCGGATCAACGAGGAACTTGATGAGGTTCAGCCGCGTCTTCTCGCCGCCTGAGAGCACCTCGGTTTTTTTGTAGATTTCGTCTTTGCGAAAAAGGAACGAGCCGAGGATGCCGCGCGCATCGTTTTCCGACAGCTCGCCGTTTGAATCCATGACTTCCTGAAGCACGGTTTTCGCCGGGTCGAGCGTGGCCGAGCGGTGCTGGCTGAAGTAGCCGATCTTCGCGTTCAGCCCCAGTTTGCGCACGCCCTTTTGCGGCTCCAGCACGCCGGCGAGCAGCTTGAGCAGCGTGCTTTTGCCGGAGCCGTTCGGCCCCACGAGCACGGTGCGCTCGCCGCGCTCCACGTCGAGTTCGAGGCCGCGATAGACGACGTTGTCGCCATAGGCAAAGTCGATTTTTTCCAGCCCGATGATCCGCTGCCCGCCGCGCGGCGGCTGCGGGATTTGGAAACGGAACGGCTTGCGCGGCGGCACGGGTTTTTCGATCAGTTCCATGCGCTCGATCTGCTTGAGCTTGCTCATGGCTTGGCTCGCTTTCGACGCCACCTGGCGGAAGCGGTCGTAGAATTCCCGCAGCGAGGCGATCTCCTTCTGCTGGTTTTTGTAGGCTGCGTTTACTTGCTCGTAGCGCTCCTCTTTCTGCCGGAGAAAGTCCGCATAATTGCCCGTGTAAGGCACCAGCTTGCGCTCGTCGATTTCGTACACTGAGCCCACGATCTCATCCATGAAAGCGCGGTCGTGCGAAATCAGCAGCACCGCGCCGGAGTAGGTCTTGAGATAGTTTTGCAGCCACACGAGCGAGAGCAGGTCGAGGTGGTTCGTCGGCTCGTCGAGCATCAAAAGATCGGGCTCCATGACCAGCAGCCGCGCGAGATGCGCGCGCATGATCCAGCCGCCGGAAAGCTCGCGCGCCAGCTTCGTGAAATCCGTGTCGCGGTAGCCCAGCCCGGTCAGCATGCGCTTCGCCCTGGCCTCCACCTGGGGATCGCTCAGCGCCTCGTGTTTTGCGTGCGCCTCCAGATATGCGGGGCTGCTCACGTCGCCCGCTTTTTCGCACGCGTGCAGCACCGCCTCCAGCCGCGGCACCTCGCCCGCGCGGCCCGTGGCCACGTCCATCACCGTCTCCGCGCCGAGGACCTCCGCCTCCTGCGGCAGATAGCCGATCATCGTCCACTCATCGCGCTCGACCACGCCGCTGTCCGGCTCCTCGGTGTGCAGCACGATGTTGAAGAGGGTCGATTTCCCCGCGCCGTTCGGCCCGATGAGCGCGACCTTTTCGCCATAGCCCACCTGCATCGCGGCCTCCTCAAAGAGCACGCGCCCCCCGTGGCTTTTCTTCAAATCGCGGATCGTCAGCATAGTCGTGTGGGTGTTTGGAAAAAGGCGGGCGCGACTTTGGGCGAGGGCGTGCGCTGGCGCAAGGGGCAGTGTGCTCGAAACAAGCAGGGCGCGGCGCGGCGCGACACGACATAGAAAAATCTTTGGCTTGCCACCCGGCGGTGCGGTGCCCAGCCTCCCGCCAGCCGATACGGCAGCGTATGAAACCACGGTGCGAAAAGGCACCGCCGGCGGGCGCGAGCGGGCACCGGCTCAGGTTTTCCCAAACACCCAAACCCAGAACCCAGATGAACCCCACGAACCGGACCGCCGCCCTCGCCGCCGCCGCCCTCACCCTGGCCTTTGCCGCCTGCCAGAAAAGCGCTCCGCCCGAAGAAGCTCCGGCGGAGACCACGCCCGCGCCGGCCAAACCCGCCGCCACACCCGCCCAGGCCAGCGCCCCGGCCGCCGCCGCACCCGGCGCCACCGCGGCCACCGTCCCGGCTTCTGCCGCTCCGGCGGCCCCGGAACTGGCACCGCCGGGTGTTTTCTTTTTGACCGCGCCGGTTTCGTTCGAGACGGCGGACGGCATCTCACGTCTCATTCCCGGCCAGCGGCTGCAACTCGTGCGGCCCGGCACCTACACCGCCGGCACGCGCGAGGTGACGCTGCGCGACGACCAGGTGACGAACGACCTCGCCTTTGCCCGCATCGTGGCCGAGGACGACGCGCGGGCGCAGAGCGCGATCCGGCAATCCCTCGCCGCCCGGCCGAAAGCGACCGCCGCCGGTGCGCCCGCCCAGGCGCAAGCTCAAGCTCAAGCTCAGCCGCAAGCCGTCCCGCAGCCAATCACATCCCGCGCGCCGCTGGGCTCCAGCCTCGATGGCGGAGCGCATGACCAGCAGAGAGACCATAAGCGCTGGCACAAGACCATCACCGGAGGGTGGATCTACAACTAGGACCGCGCGCGGGGCGGGGGATGGCGGGTGAGAAAATGGCACAGGCGCAAGCCACCAGCCGGTTGGCGGCTGGCGTTTTCAAACCGGTCGCGCCAGCCCGCTCACCCACTTGCCTTTTCGCACCACGCGCACAATCCGCAGCCCCGCGCCGTGCAGCGCCGCCACGACCTCCGCCTCCTGCACGCGCAGCACGCCGGAAAAAACGAGCCAGCCGCCGGGCGCGACGGCGGCGGCTAGCTTGGGCGCGATTTCCACGAGCAGGCCGCTGAAAAGATTCGCCGCCACCACGCGCCACGTCCGCGCGGGCTGCCAGGCGCGCACGTCGAGCTTCGTCACGCGCACGCCGGTCACGGCGTTGAGCTGGACGTTTTCCTTCGCCGTGCGCACCGCGTGCGGATCGAAGTCGCCCGCCGCCGCGCGCCGCGCGCCGAGCAGCCGCGCGGCGATGGCGAGGATGCCGCTCCCGCAGCCGAGATCGAGCATCTCCCACGGCTCGCCGGCCAGCTCGCCGCTCACGTCGGCGAGAAAGCGCAGGCACGTCGCGGTCGTCGCGTGATCGCCGGTGCCAAACGCCATGCCCGCCGGGATGACCACTGCGCGGCGTGCGCCCGGCATTTTCGTCACCGCGGCGCGCTCGCGCTCGCTCGTCACGACCACCAGTTTCCCGCGCACGCGGATGGGCGCACGCACCGCGGCGCTCACGGCGCGCGGCGTTTTCTGCGCGCTCACGCTGCCGCCGAAATTCGCGCGCAGCCGCTCCGCCTGCGCCCGCGTGAGCGCGAAAACCTCGAGGCGGATGGTCTTTGCGCCTGGCAGCGCCGTGCTCGCCAGCCGGTCGCTGAACTCGCTCAGCCGGTCCCACCACACGTCCTCCCACTGCGCCGCGCTGAGCTTGCGCCACATGCAGAGCGCGGGTTGTTTTTTGGCAGCGGCGGGGTTGGTGGGCATCGTGTTTGGGAGTGAAAAAGCGCGCATCTGGCAATCCGCAGCTCACTCGCCGCGCAAGTGCCGCAGGGCTTCGGCGATGGCGGGGAGGAGCAGCGGGAGACATTCGCCAATGGCGCGCGGGTTGCCGGGGAGATTGATGAGGAGGGTGCGCCCGCGGGTGCCGGCGGTGGCGCGGGAAAGGATGGCGGTGGGGACTTTGGCGAAGGATTGGATGCGCATGATTTCGCCGAAGCCGGGCAGCTCGCGGTCGAGCACGGCGCGGGTAGCTTCGGGGGTGACATCGCGCGGGGCGGGGCCGGTGCCGCCGGTGGTGAGGACGAGGTCGCAGCGCTCGGTGTCGCAGAGGCGGCGGAGGGTGGACTCAATTTCCGCACGGTCGTCGGGGATGAGGATGCGCACCCATTCCGCCGCCGTGCCGCCGTGCCCGGCCCACACCCGCTCGATCTCGGGGCCGCTGCGGTCTTCGTAAACGCCGGCCGTTGCGCGGTCGCTCAAGGTCACGCGCGCGATCTTCATGGGAGCGCGCAGACGGTTGGCGGCGGGGTTTTGAAAACGCAGAGACGCAGAGACGCAGAGTTTTGAAATCCGTGGCGCAGCGTCTTCTGAAAATCTCTGCGTCTCAGCGTCTCAGCGTTAAAATCAAGCCGGGTCATTAGGGAGTGGAGTTTTCGTTTTTTCGGTGACGCGGATTTCGCCGATGACCATCTGCTTATCCACGGCTTTGCACATGTCGTAGATGGTCAGCGCGGCGATGCTGACGGCGGTGAGGGCCTCCATTTCCACGCCGGTTTTCGCGGTGATGCGGGCGGTCGCGCGGATGCGGATGAGGTCGTCTTCGAGCGAAAATTCCACGTCCACGGAATCGAGCGGGAGCGAGTGGCAGAGCGGGATGAGTTCGTCGGTCCGCTTGGCGGCCTGGATGGCGGCGATCTTCGCGACGGTGAGCACGTCGCCTTTCGGCAGCACGCGGTCGCGCAGGGCGGTGATGGTGGCGGGCTGGCAGCGGATCACGCCCTCGGCTATGGCGGTGCGCTGCTGCGCGGGCTTGTGGCCGACATCAACCATTCGGGCGCGGCCGGATTCATCGAGGTGGGAAAAGCGGGCGTCGGACATTCGCAGAGTGTGGCAGCGGGCGCGCGGTAGGGGAAGCTGGCAGCTTCCTGGCGTGAAGCATGAAGGCGGCACATGGTAGGGACGGCACTCCGTGCCGTCCGGGGCGAGCGCAGCGAGGCGGTGGGTGAGAGGTGGGCGGCAACCGCAGCGCCCGC
>JANXWQ010000148.1 GCA_025351065.1 Chthoniobacter sp.
CGCCGCCGCGCTCGCGCCGCCCGCGCCGGTCGCGCCCGCCGCCGCCGCTTTGCCGCCGCTGCCCGCGGGTATTGAGGAGCTGAAATTCGCGGACTTTTTCAAAACGCCGGTCGGCCCCGCGGGGCTCGAGCTGACGGACAAAATCCGCGCGCTCGACGGCCACCGCGTGCGCATCCTCGGGCACATGGTTCTCGAGGAGGTGACGAAGTGCAGCGGCGACGACGCGCCGACGGTGCGCGGGCGCAAGCTGCCGGTGTGGACGGAATGCCTCACGCCCGGCCGGCTCCTGCTCACGCCGCGCCCCGCCGAGGTGAGCTACGCGCACTACGGCATTTGCGACGACCTCCCGCCGCAGACGCTCTACGTCACCGTGCCGGAAAAATTCGGCGAACCCGTGCCGCACACGCCCGGCCTGCTGCTGCTCACCGGCACGCTCAGCGTGGGCAACAAACCCGAGCCCGACGGCCGCATCTCGACCGTCCGCCTCACCCTCGACCCGCTCGCGAAGCCTGATGCCGCCAAGCTCTCCGGCCCGTCCCTCTCCGTCAGTCAGTCCACCAAACCAACCAACACCCGCTAGTCATCATCATGAAAACCACCACCTCCACCATCACCCGCGCCGCGTTTGCCGCCGCGCTTTTCGCCGGCGCCGCTGCGGCGGATGCCGCGCCCGCCATCTCGCGGCTCACGCCACCGAGCGCCCTGTTCAGCTTCGCCGACGCCACGCCGCCGATCATCGCGCGCTTCCTGCCGGGACAGCGTTTCGATTTGCAAACGACGGTCTCGCCCGACTCCGGCCAGACCATCACCGGCGTGCAGTTTTTCCTCGACGGCAGCGCCACGCCCCTCGCCGGCACCGTCACTGCGGCGCCCGTCACGGTTGCGAAGTTCGGCGACGGTTCGCTGCTCAAAGGCACGGTGCCGCCCGCCGGTTCGCTGATCTTTTCGCTGCGCGCCTTTTCGTCCGTCGCGCCCGGCGTCCACACCTTCACCGCAGTCGCCACGCAGAGCGATGCGCTCGCGATTTCCGCCACGGGAAATTTTGAAGTGCAGGCCATCGGCAACGTCGGCCGCAAGGCGAAGAACATCATCATTTTCATCGGCGACGGCCTCGGTGCCTCGCACCGCACGGCGGCGCGGATCATGAAGCACGGCATCCAGCAGGGCAAAGCGAACGCGCTGCTCTCGATGGATCAGTTTCCCGTCACCGGCCTCATCACCACGGCCTCGGTGGATTCTCGACACCATCGAGTTTGACTACGCCGTGGAAAAGGCGCGCGTCTTCCAGTTGGCCAACCCCGAAACGCTCGTCCTCGTCACCGCGGATCACGAGTGCGCCGGCGTGGCGATCATCGGCGCGTCTACCGTGACGAACGCCGCGCTGCAAACTCGCGCGGCTTCCGGCGGCGGGCAGGCACAGTTGCGCGATGCCATCATCGGCACCGGCACGGCGGCGGCCCCGCAGTTCCCGGCGCTCGTCGGCACGTATGAAAGCGCGGGCTTTCCGCAGTATCCGCGCCTCGTCGCGGACGACGGCTACCCCGCGACCACCGACGTGGATTTCCGCATGCTCATCGGCTACGCCTCGAACGCTGACCGCTACGAAGACTGGCTCACGAACGCGCAACCCGCGCACGATTCGCAGCAGCCCTTCGACACCGTCGCGCCGCTCAGCACCTATCCGCGCATCTTCACGAATGACAGCAATGGCGCGGTCAATCCGCTGCGTCCCGTGCGTGATCAGGGCGGCGCGTTTCTCATCACCGGCCAGGTCGCCGACACCGTGGCCGCGCACACCGGCGGCGACATCCCCATCTCCGCGCTGGGCCGCGGCGCGGCGCTCTTCACCGGCGTGCAGGACAACACGGACGTTTTTTTCCGCGCCATGCAGGTCGCCATCGGCGGAGCCAAGTAACTCCGCTGCACGAGTAACAAAAATATGAAAACCACCACGCCAATCCTGCTCGCCGCCCTCGCCGTTTCCGCGGCTGCGGCGCACGCCGTGCAGCCCTTCACGCTGACCTTCGACACGCAGCCCTCGGGCAGCGCGGCGAATCTCTTCGCACCCATCGGCCTCGACATCCGTTTCGGCGTCTATGCGCCGAGCCAGGACGCCGACGGCATCGACATCCCAGGCAGCGGGCACTGGCAGATCGACGCCGGCACCGTCCTCGCGGAAAACCCCGCGACTTACAGTTACGGAGCCGCGCCCTCGCCGCCGAATGCGCTCAATGCCAAAGATCAGGCCGTGCTGCTGCTCTTCGACGCCCCGCTCGACGTGACGCAGTTCCATGCCGTGCTAGACAACTCGACGTTCGGCAACCTCGGCCCGCAGGCCGTCGAATTCTACGACGCCGCAGACACGCTGCTCCACAGCACGCCAATTGATGAAACCGCGCCCGGCTACACCATCAGCGAGACGGCTTTCATCCCAGGCGTCAGCAAGATCGTCCTGCCGAACAACGCGTTCTACGACAACATCACCGTCGTCCCCGAACCCAGCGCAT
>JANXWQ010000151.1 GCA_025351065.1 Chthoniobacter sp.
GCCGGCCATTTTTTCGGCGAAGAGCTTTTCAAAGTCCGCCATGCCGCCCGCGCCATCGAGTTCCTGGCCGTCGAGCTTGCCCTGACCCGCGAGCTGCTTCGCCATTTGCAAATTCTTGAGCGCGTCTTCGAGCGTTTTGCCGTCCTGGATGGCCTGCCCGAGTTCCTTGAGTTCCTGGTCGCTGAGCTGGAGCGAATCGAGCGCGGCCTGCGCAGCTTCCTTCGACATCTCGCCGAGCTTTGCCATGTCGAGCTGCTGCATCGCGCGCTCCAGCGCAGCCCCGACCTGCGGCGAATTCATCTCCTGCTTCAGCGCCTGCGCGAGTTCATTCACCTTCTCCATGACCTTCTCCTGGGCCGCGCGTTTCTCCGCGGAATCGGGCATCGCCGAGACCTTGCGGATTTCCTCGCGCAGTTCCGCGAGTTCCTTTTTCAAACCGCTCACGTCGCCCTGCTTCAGCCCCTCGCGCAGCTCCTGCATCTTCTTCATGTCCGCCGCGCCAAAGCTTTGCGCGGCCTTGTCGAGCGGCATGAGTTCGCCGTTCACCTTGCGCCACAGCTCGCCGATTTCCTTCTGCTCCTCGCCGAGTTTTTTGAGGTTGCCCTCGCGGTCCTGCGGCTGCGCTTCGCGGAAAGTTTTGTCGAGTTCCTGGAGCGCGAGTTTCACCTGCTCGGATTGCCGGCCCGCGTCTTCGGCGAGCTGCGCGCTGCGGAGCGCGGTGGCCTTTTTCGTCTGCTCCAGTTTTTCCTCGATCAGCGCGGTCTTCTTCCGCTGCTCGGTCTTTTTGAAAGGATCGAGCTGCGGCAGAAAACGGACGGCGACGAAAAGGAGCGCGAGGGCCACGGAGAGGTCGCGCGTGCCATGCTGCCAGCGGAAAGGCACGACCTGCGCGGCGCGGATTTTTTCCGCCCGCGCCTCGGCTTGCTCCGTGACGATAGGGCCGAACGCGCCGGGCGCTTCACCGATCATCGCGGCGGTGAGAAACAGCTCCTTGCCGCCGGTGCGCGTGTCGATGAGCCGCGCGATCGTTTTCTCCGAACCGCGCCGGGCGAGCAGCAGCGCCGCGAGCAGCGCCGCGCCGGGGATCGCCGCGAGCGTCAGCGGCGTGAACCAATTTGGAATCAACCCGAGCAGCCGCGAGGCGAGCAGCAGCGCGAGATAGAGCGCCGCGCAGACGAGCAGCGCGAGGTGGAAACGCCCGCCGAACGCGGCGACGAAATGCCGCGCGGAAGTCTGCCGCATCAGGCGCTGGGTGTGGCTCATGGTTGGGCGATTGTTAGCCCCGCGCGGGCGGCATCGCAATGCGGAAGCGGGAGGGGCGGCGCACGATTGAGTTGCGGCGAAAACGGCGTTCCGTCAGCCTGCGCCGCTCATGCACGAGCCCAGCAAGTCCACTTCCCTCTCCCGTTCCATCGGCGCCCTCGGCGTCGTCTATGGGGACATCGGCACGAGCGTGCTCTACGCCTTTAAACAATGCCTCGGGCATGGCCTAAACACCGCCCCGGACATTATCGGCATCCTCTCGCTGATCATCTGGAGCCTGTTTGCCCTCGTCTCGATCAAGTACCTCGCCATCGTCATGCGGGCCGACAACCAGGGCGAAGGCGGCATCCTGGCGCTGCTCTCGCTGGCCTTTCCCAAAGGCACCAAAGCGCGCGGCGCGGCCACCGGCGGAATGATCGCCGTGGGCATCGCCGGCGCGGCGCTGCTCTATGGCGACGGAGTCATCACGCCCGCCATCTCGGTGCTCTCCGCCGTCGAGGGTTTGGTCACCGAAAATGTGAAGCTCCAGCCCTACATCATCCCGCTCACCCTGGGAATACTCGCCGGGCTTTTCGCCGTGCAATCGAAGGGGACGGGCGCGCTCGGCCAGTGGTTTGGGCGGGTGATGCTCGCGTGGTTCTCCGTCCTGGCGGTGCTCGGGGTCATCCACATCGCGAAAAACCCTGCCGTGCTCAAGGCGCTCAATCCGCTCGAGGGATTCTATTTCCTGACGCACCACGGCACGGGCGCACTGGTGGTCATGGGCAGCGTCTTTCTGGTCGTGACGGGCGGCGAGGCGCTCTACGCCGACATGGGCCACTTTGGGCGCAAACCCATCTCCCGCGCCTGGACTTTCCTCGTCTGCCCGGCGCTCATTTTGAACTACCTCGGGCAGGGCGCGCTCGTCCTCGCCGACCCCGCCGCGGGCGACAACCCGTTCTTTCACATGGCCCCGATCTGGGCGCTCTACCCGCTCGTGGCGCTCGCCACCACGGCCACGATCATCGCCTCGCAGGCGCTCATTTCCGGCGCGTTTTCGCTGACCATGCAGGGGATTCAAATGGGTTACATCCCGCGGATGGAGATTTGCCACACCTCGAAGGATGAGCACGGCCAGATCTACATCCCGAAGGTGAACATGATCCTCGCCATCGGCTGCGGGGCGCTGGTTTTGGGCTTCCGAAACAGCGACGCGCTCGCCAGCGCCTACGGCATCGCCGTCACGCTCACGATGCTGGCGACCACGGCCATTTTCTATTTCGCCGCCCAGCGACTCTGGCAGTGGAGCCCGCTGCGGGCCGGGCTGACGTGCCTGCTTTTCGGCTCCATCGAGATCATTTTCTTCACCGCCAATTCCCTCAAGATCCTGCACGGAGGCTGGTTCCCGCTCGTCGCCGGGGCGGGCATTTTCACCACCATGATGACGTGGAAAGATGGCCGCCGCCTGCTCCGCAAAAGCCTCCCGCCCGGCATGCCGCTCGACGATTTCATCGCCTCCATCAGCATGGCCGGGACGCTCGACGCGCAAAACAAACTGCACCGCAGCCAGGGCACCGCCGTCTTCCTCGCGGGCAATCCCGAGGGCACGCCGAACGCGCTCATCAAGAACATCAAGCACAACCAGATCCTGCATCGGCAGAATATCCTCCTGACCATCATCACCGACCCCACCCGGCCCTACGTCCCCGGCGAGGAGCGCGTGCAGGTGAGCGACCGCACGGAAGGTTTTTTCCGCGTCATCGCCAGCTTCGGCTTCATGGAAAATCCGCAGATCGATGAGGTCATCCGCGCCGCCAATACGCAGGGGCTCGCCATCCATCGCGACAAGACCACCTTTTTCGTCGGCAAAGAGCGCATCGTGGTCACGGCGAAATTCGGCATGGCCCCGTGGCGCGAGCACCTCTTCGCCTTCCTCAGCAAGCACTCCGAAAACGCCGCGGACTTTTTCCAGCTCCCGCCCGACCGCGTGTATGAGGTCAGCCAGGTGGTGGAAATTTAGCCCACTCGGCGCAGCCGGGTAGGG